>JBCCAC010000011.1:0-16190 GCA_039815015.1 Pseudomonadota bacterium
GTCTTTGCGTTGGGGGATGGGTTGCTGGCGCGCCTGCGCGCCGGGCTTGATCGCTTATCGGTGGTGCGGGTCGTGTCGGGGCCCGGACTGCGCGCCATTGCGGAGACGCTGGTGGAATCGGGGGCAGAAGCGGAAAACACGTCTCTAGCCGCTTATGACGATCGCGCGCTGTGGACGCACGCACTCGAAGGAACGGACAGGCTCGCGGTTGCTGCCCTGGAGCGCTTCGCCATGTGCCTTGGTTCGGCAGCGGGCGATGTGGCCCTGATGCATGGGCCCGGGCCCGTCGTGATCGCTGGCGGTCTCGGCCTTCGTATCGGCACGCGGCTGGGCGCTCTCGGATTCCATGACCGGTTTTGCGCGAAGGGTCGCTACAGGGAATTAATGCGATCCCTGCCGGTCAAACTCATCACGCATCCCGAACCTGGCCTTTACGGCGCCGCGGCCGCCTGGCTGGCGCGCCAGGCATGAGCCCACGGCCGCATCGCCGCTTCGACCCGCTTTCGGGCCGTTGGATCCTGGTGTCGCCGCAGCGCATGGACCGGCCCTGGCAGGGCGCCAGTCATGCCCCCATGCGCGATAAACGGCCTTCATATGATCCGGACTGCTATCTCTGCCCCGGTAATCGCCGCGCGAATGGAGACCGCAATCCCGACTATCGCGGCGTCTGGGTCTTCGACAATGATTTTCCCGCCATCCGTCCCGACGATCCGGTCAGCAGCGGTGGCGATGAAGATAACCCGCTCTACCGCCGGGAGGACACGGCCGGCATCGCACGCGTCATATGCTTCTCGCCGGACCATTCGAAAACGCTCGCCGACCTTGACGATGCCGAACGCCGCGCCGTCGTCGAGACCTGGTGTGACCAAAGCGCGAGGCTCGGCGAACATTGGGCACATGTGCAGATTTTCGAGAATAAGGGCACGATGATGGGGTGTTCCAACCAGCACCCGCACGGGCAGATCTGGGCGACCGCACATGTTCCGGACATCGTCCTGGACGAGGACCGGACGCAGCGCGACTATCTGGCAGAGCAGGATGGGGGTCACGACCAGGGTCAGGATCTTCTTGGCGCCGTCGCCGCGCATGAGGACGCGGATGCGACCCGCATCGTCGCCGCGAACGACGAATGGCTGGCGTTCATTCCCTATTGGGCCGCCTGGCCGTTCGAGACGCTGATCCTGCCGAAGCGCCGTACGCCGCGCCTCAATGAACTGGATGACGCGGCTCGCGGCGGCCTTGCCAGCCTGCTCGGGCGGCTGATGCGCATATATGATGCACTGTTCGGCGTCAGTTTTCCCTATTCCATGGGCTGGCACGGGGCGCCGTCCGGCATGAAGGACGAACATTGGCGGGTCCATGCGCACATCTACCCGCCGCTCCTCCGCTCTGCCGAAATCCGCAAATTCATGGTCGGCTACGAGATGATGGCGGAACCGCAGCGCGACCTGACGCCCGAACGCGCGGCGGCGATGCTGCGCGAGGTGGCCGCATGAGCCGCAAGCGCGCGATCGCCGCCTTTCAAGAGCATTTCGGCACGCGCCCGGCGATCGTCGCCAGCGCGCCGGGACGGGTCAATCTGATTGGCGAACATACGGATTATAACGACGGTTTCGTACTGCCGCTGGCCATTCCCTACCATGTCAGCGTCGCGGCCGCGCCGGCCACGGGCGGTTCCATCGAGGTGCTGGCCGCCGACATGGGCCGGACGACCGACCGCTTCCCGGCCTCGTCGGATCTCGGCTGGGCCGGCGACTGGCGCGATCATGTCCGGGGCGCCGTCAGCATGTTCGGCGACGCCGGTCACGAGGTTCCGGCCTGCCGCCTCGCCATCGCCGGTGACGTGCCGCAGGGCGCGGGGCTTTCCTCCTCCGCCGCACTCGGCGTCGCGATGATCGGCGCGCTCGCCCGGCTGGCCCATGTCGACCTCGACCACGACACCATCGCGCGTCTCGCACAGTCGGCGGAAAATGATTTCGTCGGCGCGCCGTGCGGGATCATGGACCAGCTCGTTTCGGTGGGCGCCAGCGAAGGCAGCGCCATCTTTCTCGACTGCCGTTCGCTGGAGACGGAACCGGTGGCGCTCCCTGACGATACCGCGGTCCTGATCGTCGATTCCGGCGTCACGCACAGCATCGTCGACAGCCACTACAGCGACCGCCGCGCCGCCTGCGACCGCGCCGCGACCGCGCTCGGCGTGCCGGCGCTGCGCGATGCGCATGTGGAAGCGGTGGAGGATTCGACCGACCTCACCCCTCTCGACCGCCGCCGCGCGCTTCACGTCGTAACGGAAAACGCCCGTGTCATCGCCGCCCGCCGCGCGCTTGCCGATGGCGACCTTGCGGCGATGGGCGAATTGATGCGCGCCTCGCACGCCTCCATGCGCGATGATTTCGAGATCACCACGCCGGAGGTGGACCGCCTGACGGACATCATGAACGAGGCCATCGGCACGGCGGGGGGCGCCCGGATGACCGGCGGCGGCTTCGGCGGCTGCGTCGTCGCGCTTATGCCGACCGCCGACATCGAGGCGGTACAGGCGGCAACGGCCCACGATTACCGCACGCCGGATGACGACCCGCCTCGCCAGTTTCTCGTTCAGCCCGCGCGCGGCCTGACCATCGACACCCTCGCCTAGGAGTTCGCCCGAATGAAACGCTTCCCGGATCATTTTCAGTTCGGCGCCTCGACTGCCGCCTATCAGATCGAAGGCGCGGTAACGGAGGACGGGCGCGGCGAATCGATCTGGGATCGCTTCGCGCACACGCCGGGCAAGACGGTGAACGGCGAACATGGCGATACCGCCTGCGACCATTATCACCGCTGGGAAGAGGATCTCGATATGGCCGCGGCCGCGAACATGTCGGTCTATCGCTTTTCGATCGCCTGGCCGCGCCTGTTCCCGGACGGCACCGGCGCCCGGAACGAGGCCGGCTTCGACTTCTACAAACGGCTGATCGCCGGTTGTCACGCGCGCGGGCTCGAACCCTGGCCGTGCCTTTACCATTGGGACATGCCGCAAGCGCTCGAGGATCGCGGCGGGTGGACCAACCGCGACATGGCCCGTTGGTATGCGGACTATGCCGAGGCGGCAGCGAAGGCATTCGGCAATGACGTCCCCGCCCTCGTTCTCTTCAACGAACCGAGCGTCTTTACGTCACTCGGTTATCAGCTCGGCATTCACGCGCCCGGACGGCGCGGCATGGAAAATTTCGCGCCCGCCATCCATCATGTGAACCTCGCCGCGGCAGAGGGGGCACGCCGCGTCCGCGCCGCCGCGCCGAATACGAAACTCGGCAACGTCATCGCCTGGGCGGTCTTCGTGCCGGCATCGGACAGCGACGAGGATGCCCACGCTGCGAAATGGATGGACCAGCATCACAATACCGGCTTCGTCGACCCGCATTTCAAGGGCCGCTATGCCGACCTGGTCGCCGAAACGGTCGCGCCATTCGTCGAAGACGGCGACGTGGAGGCCATGAAAACCGACTTCGATTTCATCGGCATCAACCACTATATCTATTCGCGCTGCAGCCTGGATCAGAAGGGCCGCCCGGTACAGCTGCGGCCCGAACCCGGCGTCCCGCTGACCCAGATGGGCTGGCAGATCCACCCGCGGAGCATGACCGACAGTCTGACGCGCTTTCGCGAGCTTTATGGCGAAGTGCCGCTCTGGGTGACGGAAAACGGCGTCGCGTGCCCGGACGACCAACGAACGGACGACGGGCGCATCGCCGACCATGACCGGGTCGCCTATCTCAAGGACCATATCGGCGCGGTCCACGACGCGATCGAGGCCGGCGTCGACATGCGCGGCTATCTGATCTGGACACTGATGGACAATTTCGAGTGGGCGGTCGGATACGACATGCGCTTCGGCCTCGTCGAAACCGATTATGATACGCTCCAGCGTCGTCCAAAGCTCAGCTACGACTGGTATGCCGACCTCGCCGCATCGAGGGCGCTAGGCGACTGACGGTAAGCCACAGCCCCGCTGGACCTGGCCTCGCCCGCATCCTATAGGGCGCGCCGTCCGGGCGCGTAGCTCAGCGGTAGAGCACTGCCTTCACACGGCAGGGGTCGCAAGTTCGAACCTTGCCGCGCCCACCATCTTATCCCGCCATCAGTCGAGACCGAACCATAGATCGGTCTCATAGTCGAAATAGCGCGATACGCGCGCGCCATCATACGCAAATTGCAAATGCCGCTCCTGCATCGGTACCGGCACCAGCGGCGCCCGAAAGATGCCGACGCAGCTGCCCTCCGCCCGGACGCTCGGATAGTGGACGCCCGGTCCGTCGACCGCGCGAATGGATCGTCCCAGCGCCTGCCCGGCTGAATAGTCATCGGGATCGAGCACATCCCGATCGTCCGGGGTGACGTCGTGCAGCGTGCAATCGACGCTGCTGACGAGAACGCGCATATCCTCCCGGCGGGGGCCATCGTCGCTCGCACACGCGATGCGCGCGAAATGCCAGGCGGTCTCACGGATGGCGATGTCGAGCGTCTGCCCGGCATAATAGACGCCATACGTGCCATCCGAAAATCGGCTGCCCGCCGAATTGACATGCGTGAACGCCGCCATGACCCAGCTCGCACCCGGGCCGGTCACGCGGTCTTCCGGCGGCACCAGCGCGATATTGCCGATCTCGTCACGCACGCGCGGATTGGTGAGTTGTTCCAGCGCGATCAGGGCATCGAGGGCCGCCGGATCGGCAGTCACGTCTTCGAAAAGCGCGATCGGCGGATAGCGGCTGGCGATGATCCTGTAGCTTTGCGGCCAATTGACGTCGGCCAGCGGCGGCAGATCCGTCACGACACGCCCTTCGACGGAAACGTCACCAGGGACTGCGCGCCGCATCCAGCCAGGCACGAACGGCGGCCAGGTCGGTGATATCGCCCGCGCCCATACGCTCGAACGGCGTCTGGCCGCCGAAATCCCGGTTCGGCCGTTTCAACCAGCCCAGTCGCTGGGCCTCGCCGCTGTAAAGAATGGTCAGCGCCTTGTGGATGCCGGCCAGATAGCCGATCCGCCGCAGCGTATCCGCCGGGACATGCCGCCCCTTCCCCGCCTTCCAGTTGAAGAAGGTGCGTTCGGGCGGACTGCCCAGCAGGGTCCGCTGCAATCGCGACGGCGCATCCCAGCGATCCAATATGGCGAAAGCGCCAGTCAGCGCCGCCATATGGTCGATATCGTCGATTTCGACATCGAGCCGTGACGACGCCGACATGTCTCGCGTGGGCCACGGGGCGGCCGGCGCCGCACGATAGTCAAATCTGGCTTCCGAAACCTTCATGCTGCCAATATGCATGGAAGCCAAGAAAGTTGCAAGTCTGCAGCTACTGGACCTTCATGTTGACGATCTTGCCGGGCTTCGTCGGCGGCTCGCCCTTCGGCAGCGCGTCGACATGTTCCATGCCCTCGGTCACCTCGCCCCAGACGGTGTATTGCCCGTCGAGAAATTCCGAATCCTCGAAGCAGATGAAGAACTGACTGTTCGCCGAATCAGGGTTCTGTGCCCGCGCCATGGAGCACGTTCCGCGCACATGCGGCTCGGAATTGAACTCGGCCTTCAGATCGGGCTTGTCGCTGCCGTTCATGCCCGTGCCGGTCGGGTCGCCGCCCTGCGCCATGAAGCCCGCGATGACACGGTGAAACGGAACGCCGTCATAAAAGCCGCTGGTGGCGAGTTCCGTGATGCGCTCGACATGGTTCGGCGCCAGATCGGGCCGCAGCCGGATCCACACCTCCGCATCCGGGCCGGTGTCGAGGGTCATGACGAGCGTCTTGGCGTCTGCCATTGCGAATGAACTCCTGATTATGTTCGGGGATGACTTGCGCGGCCCTTAGCCCCTTGGCAGAAGCCTCTCAACCGGGCGCTTAGCTCAGTTGGTAGAGCATCTCGTTTACACCGAGAGGGTCGGCAGTTCGAGCCTGTCAGCGCCCACCACTCCTTCCGGTTTGAAGGCGGCGATCCGCATGTCGCCGCAACTCACGGCCTTTCCGTGCGTTCGTCAGAACGTCATCACCGGAAAGGGATAAATCATGCCGAGTATCTTCAAATTGCTGAAGGAAGACCACGACAAGCATCGCGAAATGCTGACCGGCATCGCCGATGCCGATCCTGCCGATCGCGGCGATCTGTTTGAAAAATTCCAGGCCGAGGCGGTGTCGCACGCCAACGCCGAAGAGCAGTCGCTTTATGCCGAAATGATGGCGAAACCCGATCTTCAGGACGAAGCGCGCCATTCCGTGTCGGAGCACAAGCAGATCGACGAGTATGTCGCGACGCTGGAAAGTCTCGACCCGGCGTCCGACGACTGGCTCGCCACCTTCCTCAAGCTGAAGCATCGTTACGAGCATCATATCGAGGAAGAAGAGGACGAGATGTTCCCGGAAGCGAAGGATGCGCTTTCCCAGGACAAGATCCAGGAACTCGGCGACAAATTTGCCGACCGGAAGCCTGCCGAGAAAGAGGCCGCTTAACCGATCGTCTCACGGCCTTCCGGGCACATCCCTCAGTCGATGGGAACGCCCGGAAGGCGCTTCGACGCGCGGATCGTCAGCGACGTCTTCACATGTTCGACATTGGGCGCCGACGTCAGCTCTTTCGTTAGAAACGCCTGAAAGCTGGCAAGGTCAGACGCGACGATCTTCAATATAAAATCGATCTCACCGTTCAGCATGTGACATTCGCGTACGGGTTCCAGCGCGTTCACATGGTCCTCGAATGCGGTCAGATCGGCTTCCGCCTGGCTTTTCAGGCTGACCATGGCGAAGACGGTCACGCCATAGCCCATCTGCGCGGCATCGACTTCGGCATGATAGGCGGTGATGTAGCCCTCGTCTTCCAGCGCGCGTACACGCCGCAGGCAGGGCGGCGCGGTCAGGCCGACGCGATGTGCCAGATCGACATTGGTAAGGCGGCCTTCATTCTGCAGATGTCGCAGGATCTGCCGATCCACATCGTCGATCTGTGCGGGGCGGCTGCCCATTTCAGTCTCCAACTTGTAATCTGCTTATCGAAATCGCCGCTTAGACAGAAGGTTTGTTGCGTACAACCTGGCGTGTGACGTTCATTCGGTTCCTGATGCAAGACCGCATCAGTCCGCTCAAATGGGACGCTCACATGGGAAACGCGTCATTAAGTCAGCTTGGTTAGGATGATCCGGGACTACCCCTTGTCCAATGCCCTGGAATCACCCGCTGCGCCATGTATCTCGACCAGCGTCTATCCGCGATCGCGTCATGGTATGATGGCGCCGATTCCGCCGGGGCCGTTCGCGCACTCGTCCAGATCGTCGATATTCTCGCCGATCCGCGCGGTGTCAGCGGACGACGCGCCGCCCTGACGCTGATGGTGGCGTTTCGCGGGCGGCTGACGGACGAGGACCGCGACCGGTTGCTCGCGCTTGCCGCACGCCACGGCATGGCGGCGCGCGCCGCCCGGTTTCTGAAGAAGCCCGCCGTCCCGCCAGACAGCCCGACGCCAACACAAGATCCGCCGCCTTCCAGTGACGCACTGCGTAGGGATCTGCCGCCCGCAAAGGATGTGGAAGCTCCGGCCCTGCCGGCCGCATTCGACGTTTCGGACGACGCGCTCAACCGCGCGCTGACGGAGCCGGTGCGCCCGCCGCCCATGAACCGCCCGGCACGAGCCAGCGAAATAGGGGCCGCCGGCGCGCAGGACGGGCACGCCACGGCCTATACCGCACCGCCATCCATACGGCGCATGGGGAGCCGCATCGATTCCCTGATCGGGCGGATCGATGCGTTTCAGGCGCAGGCCGCGCATCATGCCGGCGACGACCTCACTGGCGCGCCGACCGGTGAACGAAGCTGGCGCGCCGATGCCGATGGCAACATCACGCATCCGCTGGCGATGGCCACGAACGCCGACGGCGCCCCCGGCTGGAATCTGAATAGCCTGCCGTTTCGCAATGCGGAGGCGATGGCCGCGACCCTCGGTCGCCACATCGCCTTTCGGGACGAGCCGGTGCGTTTGCCGGACGGCGAGGCGCTCCTCATGTCCGGCGCGCCAATGTTTACACGCGAATCCGGCAGCTTTGCGGGCTATCGCGGCACGGTCAGGCCCGACACGGAACTGTCGCGGCTCGGCATAGAGCATGACGCGGCCGCCGATCTGGCACATGAAATCCGCACCCCGCTCAACGCGATCCTGGGCTATGCGCAGATGATCGACCAGGAAATCCTCGGCCCGGCCCAGCCCGCCGAGCGCCGCGACGCGCGCGCGATCATCCAGGACGCCGAACGCATGCTGGCGGCGATCAACGCTCTCAGCGACGCGGCCAAATTATCCGCGCCTCCCAGCGAAGCCGAACACACTGAACCCGCAACGGAACCTGCGAGCGATATCGTCGGCCGAATCGCTACGGAGCTACGCGGTTTTGCCGGTATGCGTCAGGTCGAACTCGCCCATGACGTCGCCGATGCCGGCACCGCCGCGATCCGAAATCCCGACATGTTCGCGCGCGGCTGGGCGAGGCTGGCCACCGCGATGATCGCCTTTTCCGAACCTGCCGAGACCGTTCATCTGACGACGGACGACGCCGGCCTGTCGATCACCCGCCCGAAGATGTTGCGCGCGATGGATGACGAGGCGCTGCTCAATGGCGTCGGACCTAGCGCCGATGGTGACGCCCCCCTCCTGGGGCTCGGGTTCACGCTGCGCATCCTCGACCGTTTCGCGGTGCGGCACGATTATGCGTTCCTTATGGAATCCGATCGCTTCCGCCTCCAAACGCGCACGCAGGAAACCGAACAGCCCGCGCAAGCCTCGTAATCCGCACGCCGCCGCCCTAAATGCCGTTCTGAACGAAGCAGGCGCCATGGGAGACAGGCTGTGACCGCAGCAACCGATATCGTGAACGTCGCCATCATCGGCTCCGGCCCGGCGGGCTATACCGCCGCCGTCTATGCGTCCCGCGCCGCTCTCGATCCCGTCATGATCCGGGGTCTGCAGCCCGGCGGTCAGCTGACCATCACCACCGACGTCGAGAACTGGCCCGGCGAGGTCAGCATCATGGGCCCCGACCTCATGATGAAGATGGAGGAACAGGCCAAGGCGCTGGGTACGGATGTGCGCGACGATATCGTGACCGATGTCGACCTCGGCGCCCGGCCCTATACGCTGACGCTCGAATCCGGCGGCACGATCCGCGCGAAGACCATCGTCATCGCCACGGGCGCGCAGGCACGCTGGCTCGGCCTCGACAGCGAGGAGAAATTCCGCGGCTTCGGCGTCAGCGCCTGCGCGACCTGCGACGGCTTCTTCTATCGCGGCAAGACGGTCGCCGTCGTCGGCGGCGGCAACACGGCGGTCGAGGAGGCGATGTTCCTCACCAACTTCGCCGAGAAGGTCTATCTGATCCATCGCCGCGACGAACTGCGCTGCGACGCGACGAACGCCGCGCGCCTGTTCGCGAACAAGAAGGTGGAACCGGTCTGGAACGCCACGGTGGCCGAAGTTCTCGGGGACACCGATCCGCTCGGCGTCACGGGCGTTAGACTCGCCGGCACCAACGGCGCGCCCGATTGCGAACTCGATATTGCCGGCCTGTTCATCGCCATCGGTCACGACCCCGCGACGCAGCTGTTTCGCGGCAAGGTCGACATGGACGATGACGGCTACATTCTTACGCGTCCGGATTCGACCGCGACCTCGATCACGGGGGTTTTCGCCGCCGGCGACGTCAAGGATCACGTCTATCGCCAGGCGGTCACCGCCGCCGGCATGGGCTGCATGGCGGCGCTGGAGGCAGAGCGGCTCTTGGCGTCCGAAGAGGACGCGAACGCAGCGGCGATGCCGGAAGCGCAGGCTGCTGAATAACGATTTGCCGCCCCGGGATCGCTTCGCATGAGCGCTTTCGACTGGGACAAATTGCGGCTGTTTCATGCCGTTGCCGAAGCCGGCAGTTTTACCGAGGGCGCGCGTAGCCTGGGGATGAGCCAGCCCGCACTGTCGCGCCAGATTGCGGCACTGGAAGAGGCGCTCGGCGCGAAGCTGTTCCACCGTCATGCACGCGGTCTGGCACTGACGCACGAGGGCGAGGTGCTCGCCGCCACCGCGGCGGAATCCTACGATCATATCGAACGCACGCGGCAGACGATCGAACAGTCGCTGGGCCGGCCCACCGGGGACATCCGGCTGACGACGACGATCAGCTTCGGATCGACCTGGCTCGCCCGCGCCATCGCCGACTTCATGCCGCTCTATCCCAATATCCACGTCTCGCTGCTGCTCAGCGATATCGATCTGGATCTCGCGCGGCGGGAGGCGGACGTCGCGATCCGATTCGAACCGCCCGCACAGCAGGGCCTCGTTTCAAAGCGGCTGCAGGCGGTGCGCTATCGGTTATGCGCGTCGCCGTCCTACCTTGAGCGCCATGGCAAGCCGCAATCCGCTGCCGATCTCGACGATCATCGGATCGTGGCGTTCGGCGACCCGGCGCCGGGACCGATTCGCGGCGTCAACTGGGTGCTGGAGGTCGGCAATACCGGCCCGCCGCGCGTGCCTTCGCTGACCGTGAACAGTATTTACGGCCTTGCCCAGGCCGTCCGGCACGGCGCCGGTATCGCCGCCCTGCCTAGCTATCTCATACAGACGTCGGATCGCCTGCGGGCCATTCTGCCGTCGGAGGAAGGCCCGATTTTCCGCACGTATTTCGTTTATCCCGAAGAACTGCGCGGCTCCATCCGCATCGTGGTTCTGCGTGATTTCCTGTTGAAACGAATGGCGTCGGATCCGTTGGACGTGCGTACCGAACACTAGGTTTCCCGGGCGGTCCAGCCCAAGCCATGCATTTTCTGCATAGCTGCAATCGCCTTTTCGCCACTGCCGATTCGCGCCGCCAAGGTGCATATGATCATTATCGCAGCGACCAAACGTGTCGCGACAAGCGACCATCGATCGGCCCGCGCTCCTCCCCTACTCCGCGGCCCGAAAGATCGGGTCCCCGGCCAACTCCTCCCTCCCTCCCCGGCCGGGGACCCCACAGGGGCTCTCGCGCGGCCGGGCAAGGTTCGAATCTAGTATTCCCTTAAGGACACACCCGTTACGGTGCCGTCCATGTTTGCTCCTCGTCCCGAACATTATGTCCGCTTTCCGGACGACTTCGGCCAGCGCTTCCTCATCTTCGTAGATACGGAAGAGGAATTCGACTGGTCGAAGCCACGCCGCCGCGACGCGACCGACGTCAAGGCAATCCGCGCGCTGCCCGATATTCACCGTCTGATGCGCGATTACGGCGCCATGCCGGCCTATCTCGTCGATTACCCCGTCGCGACGGATCCGGCCGCGATCGAGACACTGCGCGCGTTTCAGGATGCCGGCGGGGCGACGATCGGCTCTCAGCTGCACCCCTGGGTGAACCCACCCTATCTCGAACAGATCGTCGAAAAGAACAGCTTCCCCGGAAACCTGCCCAGAAGCGTCGAGCGCGCGAAACTTCTGGCACTGACGGAGGCGATCGAGGCTGGCTTCGGACGCCGGCCGACAGTCTACCGCGCTGGCCGATACGGCGTCGGTCCCAACACGGAGGCCTTGCTCGACGAGCTCGGCTACCGCCTCGACGTTTCGGTCCGGCCCTATTTCGACTATCGCGACGAGGGCGGCCCGAATTTCCGTCGCATTCAGCCGCAGGCCTACTGGACCGGCGAGGAGCGCCGCCTCCTGGAACTGCCGCTATCCAGTACCTTCACCGGCAGCCTGCGCGGCATCGGCGAGACCGCCTTCCGCCTGGCCGCGCGCGTACCGCATCTCAACGGCATCCTGTCGCGCGGCAAACTCCTCAGCCGCATCGCGCTGACGCCGGAGGGAATTCCGGCCGATGAAGCCGTCGAGGCCGTCGAACAGATGCTGGATGAAGGCGAGCCGCTCATTTCCATCAGCTTCCACTCGCCATCGGTCGAGCCGGGGCACACGCCCTATGTTCGCGATGCCAAGGATCTGTCGCTGTTCTTCGCCTGGTTCGACGCGGTTCTCGGCACGCTGCGCAAACGCGGGGCCATGCCGATCAGCGCCAACGAGGTGGTGGATACCGCCGAACGCATCCGGGACGCCGATACGAAAAGCGCCAGCGCCTAGATACACCGCACTGACACCTGTTCTCTTTTCCCCGCACGTCGATTAGACGCGTCACCGCCCGGTCTTGGCGCACGGGCCTGTAGCTCAATGGTAGAGCCGGCCGCTCATAACGGCTTGGTTGGGGGTTCGAGTCCCTCCGGGCCCACCACGCCGCCGATCGCATTCTGAAATTCGGTTGCCGTTCATAGTGTCGTAGCTAAGCATGACACTATGAAGATGGATCGCCTCTTGGGAAATCCTGCCTGATGTTCGGCCGCAACCGCGCCGCCGTCTCGTCCGAGCCCGAACCGTCACCGGTGGCGGCGGACGTCCTGCCATCGGCGGTCGACCCCGATCTATCTCTGCGTCCCCGCTCCAGCCGACGCAGACGCCTCGTCGTCCGCATCACTGCCATCCTTCTCCTATTCATGATGGCGATGATCGCCTGGCTCGTCTGGTCGGCACCACTCGGCAAGGCCCTGGAGCCGCTCGAGGCGCCGGCGCTCGTCATTCAGGCATCGGATGGTACGCCGGTCGCCCGGCGCGGTCCGTACAAGGACGCCCCCGTCGTCGCGAGCACGCTGCCGCCCCATATTCCCAACGCCTTCATCGCGATCGAGGATCGGCGGTTTCACAGTCATCTAGGTCTCGATCCGCGTGGGATCGCCCGCGCGATGACCGTCAATTTGCGAGAGCGCGCCTTCGTGCAGGGCGGCAGCACGATCACGCAGCAGCTCGCCAAGGTCAGCTTCCTGACCCCCGACCGGTCCTTGAAACGCAAGGCACAGGAGGCGCTGATCGCGCTCTGGCTGGAGGCCTGGCTGTCGAAGGACGAGATCCTGTCGCGCTACCTCTCCAGCGTCTATTTCGGAGACGGCGCCTATGGCCTGCGCGCCGCCGCCATGCAGTATTTTTCAAAACCGCCCGAAGTCTTGACGCTGGGCGAGGCCGCGATGCTGGCCGGCCTGATGAAGGCGCCGTCCCGCTTGGCACCGACGAAGAACTATGCCGGCGCCAGAGCGCGCGGGAAGCTCGTTATTGCCGCCATGAAGGACGAAGGCCTGATTACCGATGCGGAGTGGAATGCGGCGCGGCGTGCGCGCTTGAATCCCGGCCGCATCGGCCTGCCCGGCGGATCCTATTTCGCAGACTGGGTCCATGCCGAAGCCGCAAGCGCCGCGGGCGGGCAATATGGCGAGGTCGCGGTGCGCACGACGCTCGATGCCGACATGCAGCGCGCGGCCGAACGCATATTGACGAAGCGCCTCGCCCGCTCATCGGCCGGTCAGGGCGCACTCGTCGCCATGCGGCCCGACGGCCGTATCCTCGCGATGGTCGGCGGCATCGACTATCGGAAAAGCAACTTCAACCGCGCGACGCAGGCCCGACGACAATCCGGCAGCGCCTTCAAGCTCCCAGTTTACTGGGCGGCGCTGCGAGAGGGCATGCGGCCCGATGATCTCGTCCTCGACGAGCCCGTGACCATCGGCGACTGGACGCCGCAGAATTATGACGACCGTTATCAGGGACCGATCAGCCTTGCCGATGCCTTTGCGCGGTCGAGCAATGTGGCCGCGGCCCGGATTGCCGAAAATGTGGGTCTTGCCGACGTCCGTGACGCCGCCCGCGATCTGGGCATCGAAAGCAAACTGGTCGACGACCACACCATCGCGCTCGGCACATCGGAAACGACACTTCTGGAGCTGACCGCCGCCTACGCCGCGTTTGCCGGTGGCAAGGCACCCATAAAACCGTGGGCCGTGGTCCCGCCGCAGGTACGAGACGAACGTCTGTTCAGGCGCGACGGCCCGCCCGCCCGCGCTGCCGACATGCGCCGCCTGCTACGCGGCGTCGTCGAGACCGGCACGGGAAAGGCGGCGCGCCTCTCCGTCCCCGCTTTCGGCAAGACCGGTACGACACAGGACTACCGCGATGCCCTCTTCATCGGCTTCGTCGACAATCTCGTCGTCGGTATATGGGTCGGCAATGACGACAACAGCCCGACGCGCGGTGTCACCGGCTCGAACGTGCCGGCGGACATCTGGCGCTACTTCATCGTCAGCGTCTCGCCGAATATCGATGTCTACCGCCCGGAACCGCCGCCGCCGGTTCGCGATCTGCCCGGACCGGAAAACGACCGGCGGCCGTTGCTGCCGCGCGGCCTGAGCGACCTTCTGGACGGTCTGGACCGCGACCTGGCTGCCGTCTTTTCCGGAGAGCCGGACGCCGCCCGCCGGCTTGCGGAGCGTATGGCAACGGGCGATCTCGATCCCGAAACGGTCGAGCGGCGCGCCGAACGTCTGGCGCGCGAGGCGGCGATCGAGGCCAATCGGCGCGCCATCGAAGATATGGAACGCGCGCTCGACGATCTCGAACGCGCGCGCTGACGGCTGACGACTGGCGACTGACGATACCGATGGAAACAAAACGGGCGACACGCCGGAATGGTGTGTCGCCCGATATTGCAGCGACCGGCCCTACCCAGTCGCCACGCGATCAGCCCGTCAGTTGACGGCGTCCTTCAGGCCCTTGCCGGCCTTGAATTTCGGCTGCGTCGACGCCTTGATCTGCATCGGTTCGCCCGTGCGCGGATTGCGGCCCGTAGAGGCCTTGCGTTTCATGGTCGAGAATGTCCCAAATCCGACCAGACGCACTTCATCGCCCTTGCCCAACGACTTTTCGATCGTGTCGAACACCGCCTCGACGGCCTTGCCGGCGTCGTTGCGCGGCAGATCGGCATGATCCGCAACGGCTGAAATCAGTTCCTGTTTATTCATGCGATACTCCCCTTTCGCGTCCCGGCCAGACTCCCACCAGCACGGTCGAACAGCGTTAAAAACTGCTGACCGTGCTGAGTCAAAAGGAATTCGGCGGGTCGCGCCAGGTTCAGTGCCGAACCGAAACGCTTTCATCCGAAATACTGCCATCGGGTTCCGCAGCGATCGGGTCGGGTTCCGTCCACTGGATTGGCACCAGCGGTTTCGACAGCGCGAGTTCCAGCACCTCGTCGACATGACTTACCGGATGAATATCAAGGCCTTCCGTGATGTTCTCCGGAATTTCGGCAAGATCCTTCTCGTTCTCGGCCGGGATCAGTACCTGTTTGATGCCGCCACGCAGCGCCGCCAGCAGCTTTTCTTTCAGCCCGCCGATGGGAAGGACCCGGCCGCGCAGCGTGACCTCGCCGGTCATCGCGACATCTTTTCGCACCGGCGTTTCCGTAAGGGTCGAGACGACCGCGGTCACCATGCCGACGCCCGCCGACGGACCATCCTTCGGCGTCGCGCCTTCCGGAACGTGCACGTGGATATCGCGCCGCGCGAAGATGTCCGGGCTGATGCCATAGGTCGGCGCACGCGACTTGATGAAGCTGAGCGCGGCCTGGATCGATTCCTTCATGACGTCGCCCAGCTTGCCGGTCGTGCGGATCTGTCCCTTGCCGGGCACGGTCACCGCCTCCAATGTCAGAAGCTCGCCGCCGACCTCGGTCCAGGCGAGACCCGTCGCCGCACCCACCTGATCCTCTTCCTCGCTGACGCCGAAGCGGAACTTCCGCACGCCGGCGAAATCGCCCAGATTGTCGGGCGTGATGGTAATGCTGGTCGCGGCCTTTTCGATGATCTGCCGCAGCGATTTGCGCGCCAGCCGCGCGATCTCGCGCTCCAGCGTCCGGACGCCGGCTTCGCGGGTATAATAACGGATCAGATCGCGCAGCGCCGCCTCTTCGACAGCGAACTCATCCGCCTTCAGACCATGTTCCTTGATCTGCTTGGGCAGCAGATGCGTCTTGGCAATCTCGACCTTCTCGTCTTCGGTATAGCCCGACAGACGAATGATCTCCATGCGGTCGAGCAGCGGCTGTGGCATGTTGAGGCTGTTCGCCGTCGTCACGAACATCACGTTCGACAGGTCGTAATCGACCTCAAGATAATGATCGTTGAACTTGGCGTTCTGTTCCGGGTCGAGCACCTCCAGCAGCGCGGACGCCGGATCGCCGCGGAAATCCTGGCCCTGCTTGTCGATCTCGTCGAGCAGGAACAGCGGGTTCGCCGTCCCGGCCTTCTTCATGTTCTGCAACACCTTACCGGGCATCGAACCGATATA
>JBCCAC010000131.1:0-6852 GCA_039815015.1 Pseudomonadota bacterium
CGGCACGCATATTCATTCCTTTTGAAGTCGCGCTGTCCTATGTGAACGCGCATATCCCGCAATCGCCGATGGAATAGAGACGCGCCATGGCACGACGCATCGCAATATTGGCACTTCAGATGCTGCTCGTCACCATCGGCGTGCGCCTAGGCGCGGAAATGGCACAGTCGATTCGGATCATTCCGAAGGCGCTGCTGCACCTGCCGGCCATCAGCTTCAGCGCCGACGACGTCAGAACGGTCATCGGCAGCGTCTTCACGACGACTTTGGCCGCGTTTCTCGCAAACCGGTTCCTGAACGGCTGGGACGTATTCGAGAGCGCGCGCCGGTTCGCGAAGGAACTCTATGCGCTTCTGGCCGGCATCGTCGCCGCGTCGCTCTATCTTTTCGTGCTGACGACGGTGAACTTCTCGCCCGAATTCCTGCTCGATGCGACCCTCATCAGCGTCGGCCTGTTCCTTCTCGCCTTCGCGGTCGTGAAGCGCAGTCCCGGGGCGTTCGCGTCCGGGTTCGGCAATATCTTCCTTCTTCTGAAATCCCCCTGGGCCTGGGCCGTCGTCGCCTTCGCGCTGATGCCGCTGGTCGTCGCCATGCGCTTCACCACCGATCGCGATTTCGCCGCGGTCATCACAAATCTGCGAGTCGCGGCGAACTCGGAAAGCGATTTTCCCTACACGGTCACGAATGCGCTCGGCGATACGCGCTTCGAAACGCCGATCATGGCGCAGTTCGCGGACAGCGATCCCGCGACCATCTATGTGCTGGAGCGCAATGGCCGACTTTACAGCGCCGACTACCCGGCCGGCACCAACAAGACCCTCCTCATCGACCTGCGCGCACAGGTCGGCGACGTGGAAATGGAAAATGGCGCGCTCGGTTTCGACCTGCATCCGGAATTCGGCACCGGCACCGAAAATGACGGCTTCGCCTATGTCTATTACACCGAATATCGCGCGGACGGACAGACCAACCGGGTCGAACGCTACGACCTGACCGCCGCGGACGAGCCGGCCCGGCGGGCCACGAAGCAGGTGCTGATCGCGCAGGAACGCAACAATGACGGCTACCACAATGGCGGCTCCGTCGAATTCGGTCCCGACGGCTTCCTCTATCTCGCCTTCGGAGAGGCCTCGAACCGCGACTGTCACCAGCGCGTCGACTGCGGCCTTCTGGGCGGCATCTTCCGGATCGACGTCGACCGGCAGGGCGGTGAGGTGTCACGCCCGATCCTGCGGCAACCCGATGAGGGTGTGACCGCAAACTATTTCATTCCGCTCGACAATCCCTTCGTCGATCGTCCGGATACGATCGAGGAATATTGGGCGATGGGGCTGCGCAATCCCTTCCGCATCGCCTTCGACCCCGAAACCGGCGACCTCTGGGCCGGCGAGGTGGGCTCGACGGTCTGGGAAGAGGTGAACCGCATCGTCAAAGGCGGCAATTACCAGTTTCCCTATGTCGAGGGCTTTACCGCAAGCACGAAGCGCCAGCGGCCGGACGATTTCGTCGGTACCGAGCGAACGCCGGCATATACCTATCGCCACACGGCACTGCTGCGATCGGTCATCGGCGGCACGCCCTATCGCGGCAGCGTGGTGCCGGACGCCGACGGTCAATATGTCTTCATGGACAATTATGCCGGCCTCATTTTCGTGATGCCGCTGACCGCAGAGCGCGTCGACGAGGTCACGGCCATCGCGCGAACCGCCGACGTGGCGCAGCGGGGACCGACCAGCGTCGTCGCCGCGCCTGATGGCAATCTTCTGGTCACGATCATGGGCGACAATGACAAGCCGACCGGTATCGTCGCGCGCCTCGTGCCGTCGGACAGCGATGAAGGCGTCGCCGCCGATGCCGCAGCGGAGGACATCCGCATCGCAAGCGCAGCCACCGCGACGGCGCTGACGCCGCAGCAGACCGCGACGCTATGGGGCACCAACTGCGCCCGCTGCCACGGCGCCGGCGGCATGGGTAACGGCCCCGACGCCGAAGAGCTGGGCGCCTGGATCCCCGATTTCACCGACGAAAACTACCATCGCTGGCGCTCGGACGAGGCCATCAAGGCGGTCCTCGTCGGCGGCGGTCTCGCGCTTGGCCGCAGCCCGATGATGCCCCCCTGGGAAGGCGTCCTGTCGGACAATGAAATGAACGCCCTCGTCCAGCACGTCCGCCGCTTCGAAACGGCAGACGCTGCCGAAAATGAGGACGAGGATAATGAGGAGGACGGTTAGAATACCGGCTTACAAGGCCCTGAAGCGCTAGCGTTTCAGCGCACTTCTGTAAGTCCCCAGAATCCTGACCCATTTGGAAAAGTGCGCCAGTTCGTCCAGCGCGCGTGCGACGGGCGGATCCTCGGGTCGGCCTTCGATATCGACGTAGAATTCCGCCGCGCGGAACTGGCCGCCGCGCATATAGCTTTCCAGCTTGGTCAGATTGACGCCGTTGGTGGCAAATCCGCCGAGCGCCTTGAACAGGGCCGCGGGCACCGACCGCACCTCGAAGATCAGCGTCGTGATGGCATCGGCGCTGACGACCTCCTCACCCGTTTCCGTCGACAGGATCAGAAAGCGCGTCGTGTTGTGCGCCTCGTCCTCGATCCCGGCCTCGATGATGTCGAGCCCGTAAAGTTCGCCGGCCAGTTCCGAAGCGATGGCCGCCATGGACGAATCCGCTGTCGATGCGACCAGCGCCGCCGACGCTGCCGTATCGATCTCCGCCCGCGCCTCGATGCCCCACGACGCCAGGCGATGCCGGCACTGGCCGAGCGCCTGCGGATGGCTGTGCGCGCGCACGATATCGGCGCGCGCCGCGCCGGACCGGCCGAGCAGGCAGTGCCGCACACGGACGAAATGCTCGCCGACGATGTGAAGCCCGCTTTCCGGCAGCAGAAAATGAATATCGGCGACCCGGCCGGCCTGCGAATTTTCCACCGGCAGAACGGCCCGCGCCGCGCGGCCATCGCGTACCGCGTCGATCGTCGCGGCGAATGTAAGGCAGGGCAGTGGCACCGCATCCGGCAAGGCTTCGCGCACCGCCTGATGCGAATAAGCGCCCGGCGCGCCCTGAAACGCGGCCGCCGCTGCCGGATCGGCCGCCGCCGATGCCGTCAGACGCGCGACTTCTGCGGCGGCAGGTTCGGGATAGCTGTCCATCGGGCGCCCTAGAACGCGCATCCATGCCGATGGTCAAGCGATACGCCGCGTGGGGCACGACACCGGACGCGGTATGGGACGCGGTATAGGACGAGGCGTCGCAGACGCTTCACATTGGCGGGACCGACCTCTATGTGCACGCCAGACTTTCGGCCGGCAGCACCGGCTGACCATTATGAATGTGCAGAGGGCGACGGCGCGTGGACAGCTACGAGTGGAACAAGATTTTCGGTTGGCTGCTGGCGGCCGCCATTGCCGTTCTGGCGCTGGGCATCGTGACCGGGTTCTTCTTTCATGACGAGCGGCCGGAGCAGATGGCTTTCATCGTCGACGTTCCGGAGGTTGCGGTCGCCGGCGAGGAAGAGACCGATCCGATGATCGAACTCGCCACGAGCATGCAGTCGGCCGAGATCGCGCGCGGCGAGAACGTCTTCAAGAAATGCGCCACCTGCCACACGGTCGCACAGGGCGGCGCCAACAAGCAGGGCCCCAATTTGTACGGCATCGTCGGCCGCGACATCGGCAGTTATGCGGGCTTCGGCTATTCCGAAGCCCTGCAGAACGAGCCGGGTGCCTGGACGTTCGAGAAGCTGAACGGCTACATCGCCAATCCGCGCACTTCGATCCCCGGCAACCAGATGTCTTTTGCTGGCATTTCCAAGGCCAGGGACCGCGCCGACCTGTTCGTATATCTGAACGCGCAGGGTTCGAACGAACCGCTGCCGGCCGTCCCCGCACTGCCGCTGGCCGGCGACGATCCCGAAGACACCGGGCCCGAAGCCGCCAAGGCCGAGGACGTTCCCGAAGCCGAACTGTCGGACGCCGCGGCGGTCCCGGAAAGCAATATCGGCGGCCCTGCAGCCGAAAATCAGGACACGACGGACGAAACCGCCAGCCAGTAAGCCGGGCACCCCGTATTCAGGCGTTCGCGTTCAAACCTCAGCGCCCGCCTCGATACCGTAAAACTCTGCGACGATGTGCCAGCCCTCTTCGGCGGTCTCGACGAAGTGGAACAGGTCGAGATCCTCGTGCGCGATGGTGCCCTCGTCGGCCAGCGCCTCGAAATCGATGATCCGGGTCCAGAAGTCGCGGCCATAAAGCAGCACCGGCATGCGCTTGATCTTGCCGGTCTGAATCAGCGTCAGCGTTTCGAACAGTTCGTCGAGCGTTCCGAAGCCGCCCGGGAACGCGGCCACCGCCCGCGCGCGGATCAGGAAGTGCATCTTCCGGATCGCGAAATAGTGAAACAGAAAGCTCAGTTCCGGTGTCACATACTGGTTCGGCGCCTGTTCGAACGGCAGCACGATATTCAGGGCGACACTGTCCCGCCCCACATCATGCGCCCCGCGATTGGCCGCCTCCATGATCGACGGCCCGCCGCCCGACACGATGACGAAATTCCGCCGACCGTCGTCCGTCTGCGGCAGCGATGAGACCAGCCGCGCGAGCTTACGCGCCTCTTCATAATAGCGCGCCTTCTCGCATAGCTTCTTCGCCTTGCGGCGCTCGTCATCTGTCGTCGCGGCGGCGATCTTCGCCTCCACCGCCGCGCGTTCGGGAATACGCGCCGACCCGTAGATGACGAACGTCGATTCGACCCCGCGCTCTTCCAGCAACAGTTCGGGCTTCATCAGTTCCAGCTGCAGGCGGATGGGCCGCAGTTCCTCGCGCGTCAGGAAATCATCGTCCTGAAACGCCAGCCGGTAGGCCGGATGATCGGTGGGACCATGACCGGCGCGCTTCGCATCCTCCGCACTTGTGGGAAAAATGCGGTCGGGAATCTTGTCTTTTGCGCTCATCGGCGGGCGCTTAGCGACAATAAGGTCCGGAGCCTATGTCCATATGCAGATGGTCTTGATGGAATCTGTCACCGTCGGGACCGATGACCGTTCCGAAGCGGCGACAGGCCGACCGGTGTACGTCTTTCAGGAATGCGGAGCGATCGCCGCCCGCGCGCCAGCCGCGCTCGACGGTCACGCGTTCATCACCCTCCAGAACGAAGGCGGCGATGTCGACCGCATTGCCATAGGCATGCTGGCTCAGCTTCGCGCCCGGCCGCGAATTCACGCTTCGGCAGGAATAAGTACCGTAGCTGTCCACGCGGATCAGACGCCGGCCGAAATGTTCGCGCGCGGCGCGCTGCACGTCCTCGATGACCCAGTCCCGCAGCGCCGACGCCGTCGGACAGGACATGGCGGTGAGGCCCCGCACGGGAACCCCGATGTCCAGAAGCTCGACGCCGTCGTCGAACCCGCAGCCCTCCCGCGTGCGCCGCGGCGCCAGCTTGCGATAGGACAGCCCCGGCACCCGGTCGAGCCGCGCATAGCATTGCGCCGCATCCGCCGACATGTTCGGGGACTGGGGCGCCTTTGTACCAGGTTCCGCCGAAGGCCGCGCCCCGCCGCCGAAGCAGCCGACGAGAAACACCGCACCCAGAACCGGTATACACTTACGCCACCCACACATATCGACCCCGCCCCTGCCTGATTCCAAGCTTGATCCCAGGCTTCATTCCAGCCGTCCGGATCATATCGCTAACGTCCCCGATCGCGCACGTCACCGGGATTGCGATCCATTCTCTTTGTTGATAATCACTCGCAACAATGAAGCATATCGCCGATCATCGTCTGTTCGCCTGGATCGTCCTTGCGCTTCCCGCCATCGCCATGCTCGTCTCCGGCGCACATCCGGCGGATCAGCTGCATCCGACCGGCGAGACGTCCGCGCGTCTTCTCATACTCGCGCTTGCCATCTCGCCGCTGATGATCCTCACGCGCCGCGCCCGCTGGGTCCGCTGGCTGCAGGCGCGGCGGCGCTATATCGGCGTCGCCGCCTTCGCATATGCCGCGCTGCATCTCTGGTTCTATGTCATCGACATGGGCACGCTGGATGCCATTCTGGGCGAGATTCCCATCCTGTCCATCTGGACCGGCTGGCTCGGTTTCGTCGCGCTGTTCATCGGCGCGGCGACCAGCAACGCCGTTTCGATGCGCCGTCTCGGCACGGCCTGGAAATCGGTTCAGCGTCTGGCATATCCGGCCGCGCTCCTCACGCTCGTTCACTGGATCGCCGTCCATGACGGTCTCGGCGCCGCCCTCGCCCACGCCGCGCCGCTCGCAGCGCTCGAACTCTATCGCCTCCTCCACAATGCCAATCGGAAAAGGACACCAGCCCATGCGTAGATCTATGCGTAAATTCGTCATCTTCACGGCCCTGATGGCGGTCCCGGCCGCGCCCGCCCTCGCCACCGGCAAGGTCAAATGCGACGTCGCCGAGGCCGACATGCAGCCCCGCGCGGCACTGGAAGCGAAACTGGTCGAAGACGGCTGGAAGGTCCGCAAATCGAAAGTCGATGGCGGCTGCTATGAGGTCTACGGCACGCAGCCGACCGGGGAAAAGGTCGAGGCCTATTTCGACCCCGCCACCTTCGAGCCGCTATATATTTCCCAGCGCGGCAAAGTATTGTTCGAAAAGGAATAGCGGGTCGCTGCGGACGGGCGCGCGTGCCCGTCCGCGCTGCGATGCAGCATTGGCGTTTGACTCGCCCGCACTCGTCTCTAGGACAGGCGCCGGGCCACGCGGTCCCAACGCCGCGCGCGCTCTCTGCAAGGAGAGAATACAGTGTCAAATGAACCAACGCTTCGTCCGGAGCGTCCCTTCTTCTCGTCCGGACCGACCGCAAAATTTCCCGGCTGGTCGC
>JBCCAC010000358.1:0-2784 GCA_039815015.1 Pseudomonadota bacterium
CCAGCCCTGCGAAGATCCGCATCGCGTGTCGGACACGGCCGGGTGACGGCGGCCGAAGCGCACCGCCACCCGGCCGTGGCGGTTACTCGCCGTCCTCGTCGCCGTCGGCGGACTGCTCGGTGCTCGGCACCTCGTCGGCAGCAGGTGCTTCTTCGCCCTCTTCGGCTTCATCTTCCTGGCTCTTCAGCGCGGACGGCGCGACGATCGTCGCGACGGTAAAGTCATGATCGCCGAAATCGACCTCGACGCCCTCGGGCAGCGTGACTTGGCTGATGTGGATCGAATCGCCGATCTCCAGCCCGTCGAGCGACGCGACCAGTTCGGACGGAATGAGCGAGGGCCGGCACTCGACCTCGATCTCGTGGCGGACGACGTTGAGGACGCCGCCGCGCTTCAGGCCCGGGCTCGTTTCCTCATCGGTGAAGTGCATCGGCACGGCGACCGCGATCTTCGCGCCCTTGGCAAGGCGCAGGAAATCGACGTGCAGCGCGCGGTCGGTGACCGGGTGGAACTGAACGTCCTTTGGCAGGGTGCGATGCGTGTCGCCGCCATCCACCTCAACCTCGACGACGCTATTCAGCATCTGGCCGGTGTTGAGCAGCTTCCTCAGCGCCCTTTCCTCGACATGGACGCTGATCGGGTCCTTGCCGTCGCCATAGATTACCGCGGGGACGCGCCCCTCACGCCGGATCGCGCGGGAGGCTCCCTTGCCCGCCTTGTCGCGCACCTGCGCCGCGATGGTCATCGCTTCGCTCATCTCGATTCTCCAACAGAAAAAGCCCGCGGCACGGCGCCCTCCAGGGTGGCATCCGTCGCGGGAATGGCCGTTTGTATAGCTGGACGGCCCCGAAGTTCAACTTAAACCTGCCCCCTTGAGGGAGAGTCGTCATGTCCGCCGCCACGCCCACGTCTATGTCCACGCCCACGTCTATGTCCACGTCCACGGTCCACACCCGCACCTGCCACCTGTGCGAGGCGAATTGCGGCGTACTCGTCGAACTGGACGGCGCGGACATCATCTCCATCAAGGGCGATCCCGATCACGTCCTGTCGCGCGGCCATATCTGCCCCAAGGCGACGGCGATCGCGGACCTCCAGACCGATCCCGACCGCCTGCGCCGCCCGGTGAAGAAAACGGCGGATGGCTGGCAGGAGATCGACTGGGACACCGCGTTCCAAGAGATCGGCGCCCGCTACGCCGCGCTCGGCCGGCCGCAGTCGGCGCTCTACATCGGCAATCCGACGGCGCACAATTACAGCGTCGGGACGCAGATGCGCGGGCTGAAAAAGGCGCTCGGCGTGCGCGCGGTCTATTCCGCCTCGACGCTCGACCAGATCCCGCATCAGCTCGTCCAGATGTGGATGTACGGCCACAATGCGCTGTTCCCGATCCCCGACATCGACCGCACGACGCACATGCTGATCGTCGGCGGCAATCCGCTGGCGTCGAACGGCAGCGTCTGGACCGTCCCCGACGTGAAGCGCCGCATCCAAGACCTGCAGGAACGGGGCGGCCGCCTGACCGTCGTCGACCCGCGCCGCACCGAAACCGCGAAGATCGCCGACGCGCACCACTTTATCCGCCCCGGCACCGACCCCGCCTTCTTTCTCGCGCTCCTGAAGGCGGCGGACGAGGCCGGCCTGATCGACCCCGGCCGCATCGCGCCCATGCTGGACGGGGACTGGCCCGACATCCTCGCGCGCGTCCGCTCCTTCGACATGGGCCGTCTCGCAGGCCATTGCGGCGTCGCGGAGGATGCCATTCGCGCGCTCGCCGCCGATCTCGCCGGGCCGGAGCCCACCATCGTCTACGGCCGCATCGGCGTCTCGACGCAGCGCTGGGGCACGCTCAATCTCTGGCTCATCCAGCTCCTCAACATCGCCTTCGGCAATCTGGACGTTCCGGGCGGCGTCATGTTCTCGACGCCCGCGATCGACATCGCCGGCAGCGCCGGGCGCGGTACCTACGACCGGTTCCGCAGCCGCATCGGCGACCATCCCGAATGTATCGGCGAATTCCCGACCGCGACGCTTGCCGACGAGATCCTGACGCCGGACGAGTCGGGCGGCGACGGACAGGTCCGCACCCTCGTCACCATCGCCGGCAACCCGGTCCTCTCCGCGCCCGGCGGCGAGCGGCTGGACGCTGCGCTCGATAGCCTGGACCTGATGGTCTCGGTCGACATGTACGTCTCCGAAACCGCGCGCCATGCCGACTATATCCTGCCGCCCTGCGGGCCGCTGCAGAAGGATCACTATCCGCTCGTCCTCGGCCCGCTCGCGGTCCGGAACTACGCCTGCTACTCGCCGCCTTTGCTGCCGATGGGCGAAGACGAGCTTAGCGACTGGGAAATCGTCGCCCGCCTCGCCGAGGCGCTCGGTGGCACCGCGAACCGCAAGACGCCGCGCGAAACGCTCGATGCCGGCCTGCGCCACGGTCCGCACGGCCTGACGCTGGAGGCGGTGGAGGCCGCCCCGCACGGCATCGACCTCGGCCCGCACGAACCGCGTCTGCCGGACCGCCTCGCGACGCCCGACAAGCGCATCCACACCGCGCCGCCGCTCTGCCTGGAAGACCTCGCGCGGTTCCGCGCCGAACTGGCGACGGCGGGCGACCCGGCGACGCTGCTCCTCATCGGCCGCCGTCACGTCCGCTCGAACAATAGCTGGCTGCACAATTCGAAACGCCTCGTGAAAGGCCCCGATCGCTGCACCGTCATGATGCACCCGGACGACGCCCGCGCGCGCAACATCGGCGAGGGCGCGGCGGTCGAGGTCGCAAGC
>JBCCAC010000042.1:0-11152 GCA_039815015.1 Pseudomonadota bacterium
CGTGCAGGCCGCGCTCGCCGATATCGGCGCGGTCGCCGTGCGTGAAGACCTCAACATGGAGGCCGCCTTCTGGGCGCAGTTCCCCGGCAATGCCGATTTCATCGGCAGGAAGGCCATGGTTTCGACGGCGAACTTCGCCGGCCTCGCCTCGCTGCACGGCTTCCCGATCGGCAATCCGGAGGGCAGCCCGTGGGGCGAACCGATCACGGTTCTGGAGACCACCTCCTCGACGCCCTATTTCTTCAATCTGCACGAGGGCGATCTCGGCAATTTCACGCTGATCGGCCCATCGGGGTCGGGCAAGACGGTCATCCTCAACTTCCTGATCGCGCAGGCGCAGAAGTTCGCGCCGCGAACCTTCTTCTTCGACAAGGACCGCGGCGCGGAAATCTTCATTCGCGCGATCGGCGGGCATTATGATGTGCTGCGGCCGGGTGAGCCGACCGGATTCAATCCGTTGCAACTACCCGACACGGCTGCCAATCGCGCCTTTCTGCGTGACTGGCTGTCGCAGCTTCTGGCGCTGCCCGGCACGGTGCTGAGCGCGGAGGAGGCGGCAATCGTCGCGCGCGCGGTCGAGGCGAATTTCGACCAGCCGATCCATTACCGCCGGCTCGGCTATCTGGCGGAAATGCTGGCGGGCGATGCCCGCCCCATGCCCGGCGACCTCGCCGCGCGGCTGATGCCCTGGTATGGTACCGGCGAACATGCCTGGCTGTTCGACAATGATCGCGACCGCCTGGCGCTCGGGACCAATACGGCCGGCTTCGACATGACCGCGCTCCTCGATTCGCCGCGCCTCAGGACGCCGGCGATGATGTACCTGTTCCACCGCGTCGACGAGCGGCTGGACGGCAATCCCGCGATGATCGTCATCGACGAGGGCTGGAAGGCGCTTGACGACGATGTCTTCATCCACCGGCTGAAGGACTGGATGAAAACCGTCCGGAAGCGCGGCGGCGTCGTCGGCTTCGCGACACAGAGCGCCTCGGACGCCATCGAAAGCCGCATCGGCCCGACCATCATCGAACAGTCGGCGACGCAGATGTTCATGTCCAATCCGAAGGCCCGCGCCAGCGACTATTGCGACGGCTTCGGCCTGTCGGAGCATGAATTCGACCTCATTCGCTCGCTGCCCGAACATCTGCGCTGCGTGCTGATCCGCCAGGGCGGCAAGAGCGTCGTCGCGCGGCTCGACATGGCGGGCATGACGGACGCGATCACGATCCTGTCCGGCCGTGAATCCTCGGTACGCCGGCTCGATGAACTGCGCCGCGACCATGGCGATCGCCCGTCCGAATGGATGCCGCAGCTCCTGGCGGGCGAACCGCATCTCAAGACCGGGACGGACCGGTCGTGAACGGCTGCGCGGTGCCCGGCGGCGCGTTCAGCGCACGCGCGATGATCGACGGCGTCGACTGCTTTCTGGAGACGACCGTGCAGTCGGGCTATGCGACGCTCGTCGGTCCCGGCAGCGCCTTCAGCGCGCTCCTGACGGGCCTTCTGACGCTCTACGTCGCCTTCATCGGATATGGCCTGATCTTCGGCCGCGTCTCGCTGCAGCTGTCGGAAACCGCGCCGCGCATGATCCTGATCGGCGCCGTCCTGGCGCTGACGAGCAGCTGGGCCGCCTACCAGACCGTCATCTATGGCGTCCTGACCGACGGTCCCAGCGAGATCGCGTCCATGGTCGGCGGTCGCGGCATGGACGGCCGCGGGCTCGTCGACCGCGTCGATGCCGTGTCGACAGCGATCACCCGCCTTGCCGACAATGTTCCGTCGACGGATGCCGCCGCCCTGGTTCCCGACGACGATCGACTGGCGGAAGAGCCCATTGAGATGAATGCGCTGCAGCGGGCGGAAGTGGGCGCCATGTTCGGTGCGCGCGAGGTGATCGCGCCTCTCCTTCTCGTCACGAGCGCGCTCATTCTCGTCATGTCGTCGGCAGGCGTCATCGCCATTACCAAGGTTCTTCTCGGCCTGATGCTGCTTCTGGGGCCGGTGTTCATCGCACTGGCGCTCTTTTCGCAGACGCGGGGACTGACGCTCGGCTGGGCCCGCGCGGCGCTGCTCGTGGCGCTGATCCCGCTCCTCTCCGCCATGGCGACCGTCGGCGGCCTTGCCATATTGGAGCCGACCGTCATCGCCACCGCGGCAAGCGCATCGGGCGGCGTCCTGCCGTTGCAGTCCGTTTTCGCCATCCTGATCGTGACGCTGCTGATGGCGGCCGTGACGCTGTTCCTGTTCGTTCTCGCCCGTACCATCGTCAATGGCTGGGACTGGCCGGCGACGCAGGCGCCAAGGTCGGAGGCCGGAATGGCCGCCGCCGCGCCCGCCGCTACGACCGTCATATCACCGCTGGCCGAGGCGCCGGGCAGTGCGCGGACGCAGGCGATGGTACAGTCGATATCGCGCGCCGAAATGCTCGGTGCGCCGTCCGGACCGTCGCGCGCCATCGTCAATCTGACCACGACAGGATCCGCAGCCGGCGCGCAGAGCGCCAATGCGTCCGGTCCGCCCCGCACGATCGCCGGCCGCTCGCGAGACGTCAAGCGCGCGCCGATCGTTCCCGTAAGGAGTGCCGCATGAGCGTCATCCGCCCGCTGTCCCGGCTGTTTGCCGTCATGACGATGTTCGCGTTCGCGCCCCTTCACGCGACGGACCTTCCGCCGGCGGCGCGTACGGCCATCACCAGTACGCCCGTCCCCGCGCCGCAGATGTCGATGCCGGCCGCACCGGTCAGCCCGCACATCCGCTATGTCGACTATCACCGCGACCGCGTCGTCGGCATCGTCGGCTATACCGGCTATCAGATCATGGTCGAATTCGCGCCCGGCGAGACCATCGAGACGGTCGGCCTCGGCGACTCGACCGGATGGCAGGTCACGCCGAACGGCGCGGCGACGGTCCTTTTCATCAAGCCGCTCGGCCTGCCCGAACGCACGAACATGGCGATCGTCACGGACCAGCGGCGCTACAATTTCGAACTGATCGCCCGATCAGGCAAGACGCTCGATCCCGGCGAGGCCGTCTACGCCATGCGTTTCCGTTATGATGACGAGCCCGACGAGGTGGGTGAAGCGGAAGAAGAGGCGGATCCCGGCATCGCCGCCATCGCGGTCGCGGCCAATCGCGACTACAGCTACGAAGGCGCCGCCGCGAACGTGCCCGAAGAGGTCTTCGACGATGGCCGCGCGACCTATTTCCGTTTCGCCGAAGGCCGCTCGCGCCCGGCCATCTTCACCATCACCGGCGATTCCGGCGAGAGCATCGTCAACTCGGCCATCCGCGACGGTTATGTCATCATCCCCGAAGTCGCACCGGAATTCATGCTGCGCCAAGGCGAATACGTCACCAAGATCTACAACGAAGCCTATATCAACGCCGAACCGGGGGAACTCGCGCCGCGCAAACGGCCGAAGCGCAAGCGCGGTCTGTTCGCCAGCATCTTCGGCGGCAGCGGAGAGCCGAAATGAAGGCGCCCTACACCAGCGCGGGCGGCGATCCGCGCGCGGCTCTCAAGCCCGACGACCTCGCCGGCGCCGGCGCGGCCGGTCTGACCCCGGTATCGATGCCGGTCGGCATCTCGCCGGGGCTCGCCATGGGCTTCCTCGGTATTCTCCTCCTCGGTGCCTTCACCTTCATGTCGCTGGCGAGCAGTCGAGACGAGATCGCCGTCCCGGCCGCGTCCGAGCCCGTCGCGCAGGCGCCGGTCGCCGCCGCACCGCCGCCGACACTCCCGCCGCCGACGCGCAGCTTCGTGCCGGGACCGCCGGAACTGCCCGCGCCGCGGCTGGTCCGGCCCGGACCATCCCGCTTCGACGATGGCAGCGCCGCAGCCGCGCGGGCCGAAGCCCAGCGGCTCGCCGCCCCCGCCATCGTCATCGACCGCACGACCGCAGGGGACGGCCCCCGTCTCGCCGACGGCCCGAATGCCGCCGCGGATGCCGCCGCCCGCCGCGCGGAACTCGGCGTCGACGAGAAATTCGCCGATCGGGTGGCCAATGCCGAATTTGAGCCGGCACTCGCGACGCGCATGCCCGACATGACCGACGTCGTTCCCCAAGGGTCCGTCATCGCCGGCGTTCTCGAAACCGCGATCAATTCCGACCTGCCCGGCTTCGTGCGGGCCGTCGTCAGCCGCGACGTCATGGGCTTCGACGGCACGAAAACCCTCATCCCGATGGGCAGCCGCCTGATCGGTCAGTATCGCAGCGGCATTAACGAAGGGCAGTCCCGCGCCTTCGTGGTCTGGACGCGGCTCGTCCGACCCGACGGCGTCACCATCTCGCTCGATTCGCCCGCGACCGATACGCTCGGCCGCGCCGGCCTTACCGGCAAGGTCAACACGCACTTCCTGAAGCGTTTCGGCTCGGCGATTCTTCTGTCGGTCATCCAGTCCGGTCTCGACCTTCTGCAGGACGACGACGGCGCCACGATCATCCGCAACGCCGGCGATGCGCAGAGCGTCGCGGGCATCGCACTGCAACGCAACATCGACATCCCCCCCACGATCAAGGTCAAGCAGGGCAAGCCCATCCGCATCTTCGTTGCGCGCGATCTGAACTTCGCCGGCGCCGGCAGCGTGCGCTGATGCGCGAGGCACAACGCCCCGCTATCGCCCCGCCGCAGCTGCGTCCGGTCGAGCCGGGCGCGGACGAAAATGTCTATCTCCGGACCTATCTCGGTCCGTTCGCGACGTGGCTGGACGAGCCCGACATCACCGAAATTCTCGTCAACCGGCCGGGCGAGGTCTGGATCGAGCGCGCGGGCGCGGCGCGGATGGAGCGCCATGACGTTGCCGCCGTCGACGAGCGTCTCCTCGAACGGCTGGCGCAACAGATCGCGCGCATCAGTCATCAGGGCGTCAGCCGCGCCTCGCCGCTGCTTGCGGCTGTGCTGCCGAACGGCGCGCGCGTACAGATGCTGCTGCCCTCGGTCACGCGCGGCGGCATTGCGCTCGCCATGCGCAAGCATGTCGTCAACGACCTGTCGCTCGACGATTATGCCGACATGGGCGCATTTCAACAGACCAATGTGGCGCCGGAGCCGACGCCAAATACGAGCGCGGCGTTGCGCGCGGCGCGGGACCGGGGCGAGCTGCACCGCTTTCTACGCGATGCGGTCGCGCGGCGCCGGACCATCCTCATTTCCGGCGGCACGTCATCGGGCAAGACGACGCTCCTCAACGCCCTCCTGAAAGAAGTGCCGGATCATGAGCGCGTCATCCTCATCGAGGATACGCCGGAGATCAAATCGGCGCGGGACAATCTTCTCGGCCTGACCGCGGCGTCGGGATCGGAGGGCGCCGCCCGCGTCGGCGTCGACGATCTGATGCGCGCCTCGCTGCGCATGCGGCCGGACCGGCTGATTCTGGGCGAGCTGCGCGGCGCGGAAACCGTAGCGTTTCTGCGCGCCATCAACACCGGCCATCCGGGCTCGCTCAGCACCATCCATGCCAGCACGCCGGAAGGGGCCTTCGAACAATTGGCGCTGATGTGCCTGCAGGCGAATTTCGGCCTCTCGCGCCGCGATACGCTGCTTTATGCGCAGAGCATGATCGACATCGTCGTCCAGCTGGGCCGCGCCGACGGACGGCGTGCGGTCGAGGCGGTCATCGAATCGCGTGAGATCGTGATCGACTGACGCGAACCTTCCGGGCCGTCTCACCCCGGAAACAGGATCTCGATCCCTTCGCGTACCCGCGTTTCGATATCGCGGCCGCCCTCCTCGGTTCGCCCCAGCTGCGCCGCGGCATGTTCGACCCCCTGCCACAATGACAGAAGATGGCCCGCGAGACGCTCCGGCGGCATATCGGTTCGCGCGAAGCCCTTTGCCGCCGCCTCGCCGATAATCGCACCCAGATCGCGCCTCGTCTTGCGCAGCGCATGGGCATGAAACAGCTCGGCGCTTTCGGGATAGGTCTCGGCATAGCGGAGCATGGTGCGGCCGAACCGCTGCACCTGCGGATCGGTGATCAGCCGCAGGAAGTTTCGCCCGAAGATGGCCAAGGAAGCCAGAAACTCCGCCCGGCTCGACGCGTGGGCCGGACCACCGGCGGCGAAGCGCTGCGTTTCCCGGTTGAGCACGGCGGCGAACAGCGACTGCTTCGTCGGATAGTGCCGATACATGGTCGCCTTCGACATGCGCGCCGCCTGCGCCAGCCTGTCCGTCGTGACGGCGCTGTAGCCATGTTCGAAGAATTCGGCGCGCGCCGCATCCAGAAGGCGCGTGCGCGCACTGGGCTCTTCGGTTTCTTCGCCGTCCGGAGTCTCCATCACGCCTTCTAAACAGACTGCGGCATTTTTTCCGAGAGGACTTGCGCATCGTACCGGTCCGCGGCATTGAGCGGCCATCAGTACTGGCCAGTACCGGTGGGAAGTCTCGTGGCGGAATTGACAGGATTTCATCTGACGGCGCTCGGCGCTTTGATCGCGCTCGCCGCGTGCGGTGGCGAGCCACCGAAAGAGCCGCCGCCGCGCATTGTCGAGACGGTCATCGCCGCGCCGGGCGCGCGCGCTGCCGAGGATCGTTTTCCTGCCCAGCTGCGCGCGGACGATCGCGGTGCGGTCGGCTTCGAGGTCGGCGGCGTGATCGCCGACATCCGGGTCGATATCGGCGATACGTTCCGCAAGGGCCAGATTCTCGCGACGCTCGATCCGCGCAAGCAGCGCCTCGCGACGGAAGGCATGTCAGCCCAGCTGGACGAGGCTGTCGCCGACGCCGAAGAGGCGGCGCTGGATTATAAGCGCAAATCCGCACTGGCGGGCACGGGGGCGGTGGCGCAATCGGTCATCGACGCGGCGGCACGACGGCGAGACCAGACCTCGGCCCGCGTCGCCAATCTTCGCGCCGAGCGCGGCCGCGTCGATGAGGATCTCGACGATACGCGCCTCTACGCGCCCTATGCCGGCAGCGTCGTCGGCCGGCCGGCGCAACCGTCGGAAGTTGTCGCCGCCGGCCAGGCCGTCCTCGAAATCACCGGCAGCGACAGCGGCCTGGAAGCGGTCATTTCCGTCCCCGACCGCCTGCGCGGCCTGTTCACGCCCGGCCGCAGTTTCCGCTTCCTGCCCTCCGAAACCGACGCGCCGGTCGCCGCGCGCGTCACGCAGGTAAACGCGGCGGCCGGTGTCGGCGGCCTGTTCGAGGTTCTGTTGGCGGTCCCGGGCGCGCGGCAGAGCGGTCTGGCCGCCGGAAGCCGCGGCGAGATCGTCGTCGCACGTACCGGTGGCGACGAGGATGAGGCGGCGGGAGAAACCGGCACAAATGCGATCATCCTGCCGCTGACGGCCATTGCCATGGGCGAGAGCGGCACCGCCTCGGTCTTCGTCGTCGACCCGGACACCGCCGAACTCGCCGCGCGCACCGTCGTTCTGGGTGAGGCTGGCGATGCGGGCGTTGCGATCAAGACCGGCCTCGACGCCGGCGAAATCGTGGTTACCAAAGGCGTGCAGCTGTTGCGGAACGGCGAGACCGTCCGCGCCACCTCCGCGACCGTTTCCCGGTTCAATCCATGATCCTCTCGACCGGCGCCCTTCGCGTTCAGCCTGTGCTGTTCTTCCTGGTCGGCGTCCTGATGCTGTTCGGCGTCTACAGCTATTTCAACCTGCCGGCGCGCGAGGATCCGAAGATCGTCATTCGCCAGGCCGTGGTAACGACCGCCTATCCGGGCCTGTCCGCAAAGCAGGTCGAGCTTCTCATCACGAAACCGATCGAGGAAGCCATCCTGACGCTGCCCGACGTCAAGGAGATCAACTCGACCTCGATCGACGGCCTGTCCGTCGTGAAACCCGAATTCACCTTCACGACGCCCAATCTGGAAATCGCCTTCGATCAGCTGGCCGAAGCGGTCGCCGAGACGGTGCCGTCACTCCCCGAAGGAACGCGAACGCCCTTCGTGAACGACGATTTCGGTGACATCGCGGTCATGACGCTGGCGCTGACGGGCGAAGATTACGGCAATGCCGAATTGCGCGATTATGCGCAGCATGTGCGCGACCTCATGTCGACCGTGAAGGGCACGAAGAGGGTCGAGCTGCTCGGCGTCCGACCGGAGCGGATCTTCGTCGAATATGAGAACGCCGTCCTGTCGCAGGCCGGCGTCGCGCCGGACCGGATCGTCGCGGCACTCGCGCGCCAGAACGTCATTCGCCCCGGCGGCGCGGTCGATATCGGCGAAACCGCCGTCACGCTGCGCCCGACCGGCAATTTCGACGGGCTGGCCGACATTCGCGAGACGCTGGTGCCGGCGGGCGATGGCACGCTCATCCGTCTCGGCGATCTCACGACCGTCCGCCGCGGCTATGAAGATCCGCCGCAGCGCCTTGCCTATTATAACGAGGCGGAAGCCGTCATCCTTGCCGTGGCGATGGAGGAAGGCCTCAGCGTCCTCAATTATTCCGCCCGTGCCCGCGCCCGGGTCGACGAAATCGCGGCGACGCTGCCGGTCGGCCTCAACCTTGACATCGTCACCTACGAGGCGACGAAGGTCGAAGGCGCCGTCTACGGCGTCACCTTCAACATGATGCAGACGCTCGCCATCGTCCTCGGCATCGTCATCCTGTTTCTCGGCCTCAGAACCGGTCTGATCGTCGGCGCGATCGTGCCGGCGGTCATCCTCGCCACCTTCGCGATCATGGGCCTGTTTCAGATCCCGCTGCAGCGCATGAGCCTAGCGACCATCATCATCTCGCTGGGCCTGCTGGTCGACAATGGCATCGTCATCGCCGAGGATTTCAGGCGCCGCGTCGTCGAACTGGGCGACCGCGACGCCGCGCTCGACAAAACGAGCCGGGAACTCGCCTTTCCGCTCCTGTCTTCATCACTGACGACCATCGCGGTCTTCCTCCCGCTCCTGATCGCGCAGACCAGTTCGGCGGAATATACCCGCACGATCAGCCTCGTCATCCTCATCACTCTCAGCGTCTCGTGGGTGTTCGCGATGACGGTCACGACGACACTCTGCCATCGCTTCCTGAAGGTTCCGGCCGACGGCGAGACAGCCAAGACGAAGGCGGGGTCCAATCGCGTCACACAGCTCTTCGACCGGCTGACCGACGCCTACGAACGTGCGCTGCGTTTCATCCTCGGCTTTCGCTGGACCTATGTCGCCGCGATGGTCGGGCTGTTCTTCCTCGCCGGCGCCATCCAGTCGCGCATTCCGACCTTCTTCTTTCCCAGCAACAACAATCCGCAGATCCTCGTCTATGTCGAGCTGCCGCCAGGCGTCACGACGCGCCAGACGGACGCGCGCATCCGCGAAATGACCGCCATTTTGAAGGACAAGGAGCGCTTCCCGGAAATCGAGGACCTCGCCGCCTATGTCGGCTTCGGCGGGCCCCGCTTCGTCCTGTCATTGTCTCCCGTCGACCCTGCACCAAATAAGGGCTTCATCGTTGCGAACGCCGCCGACCTGGAAGCCGCGGAAGCGGCCGTGCCAGAGTTGCGCGAGATCTTCACGGACAGGTTTCCCGACGTCACCGCGCGGGTGACGCGCATGTTCCTCGGCCCCGAAGACCCGAACGTCATCCAGCTGGAAGTGACCGGCCCGGATGCCGACTATATCAATGCCCGCGCCGCCGATGTGATGGAGATCATGGCCGGCGTCGACGGCATGATCGACGTCTGGTCAGACTGGCGCGGACGCACGACCAATCTCGACGTCGTCGTCGATCAGCAGCGCGCACGCGACGCTGGCGTTACCTCCGCCGATATCTCCACGTCGCTGACCCGGCACGTCGACGGCGAAGTGGTGACCATGTTTCGCGACGGCGACGAGCTTTATCCCGTCACCATGCGCGCCGATGAGGCGGAGCGGACCAGCCTCGACCGCCTGCGCACCGTCGCCGTTTATCCCGAAGGGGGCGGCCGCAGCGTACCCCTGGCGCAGGTCGCCGATGTCAGGCTTGTGGGCGACTGGGGCTTCATCCAGCGCGAAGACCTCGTCCGGACGGTGACCATCGAAGGGCGTCACCTGACGAAAAGCCCCGAGGATCTGGTACCGACATTACAGCCGCAGATCGACCGGCTGAACGCGACCATGGCACCGGGATATGAAGCGAAGATCGCCGGCATATTGGAGGAATCGGGCGAGACCAATGCCGCCCTCGGCGCCACCGCGCCGATCGTTCTCGGCATCGTCATCCTGCTCCTCATCGTACAGTTCAACGGCTTCCGGCGCCCGGTCATCATTCTGGGCACGCTGCCCTTCATCACCTTCGGCGCGTTCGTCGGGCTGTTCGTCATGCAGGCGACGTTCGGCTTCATGGCCATATTGAGCCTGCTCGCGCTCGCCGGCATCATCATCAACAATTCCATCGTGCTCGTCGACCGCATGGACATCGAACGTGCCGAGCTGGCGGCGGACGATCCCGACCGGCCAGCCGCAAGTTCCTCGACCGAAGCAAGCCGGGCCGAGGAACTCGACGCCATCGTCTCCGCATGCCGGCGGCGATTCCGCCCCGTCCTCATGACCACGCTGACGACGATTGCCGGCCTGCTGCCGCTGATCCTGTCGGGCGACGTGCTGTTCTATGGCTTTGCCAGCTCCATCGCCTTCGGTCTCGCCATCGGCACGCCGCTCGTCTCGCTCGGTCTGACGCCGGTGCTCTACGCGCTGTTCTTCCGCATATCCCGCGAAGCTGACGAGCGGCAGGATCATGAGGCGAAGTCCCGGTGGGACCGGATCCCGCTCATCGGACGGTTGCGGCCGTCATGATGCGGCTGTCGTTCCCGATGATGGCCCTTCTCCTGGCGGGCTGCATCCGGCTGGGACCGGATCATGAGCGACCAGAGCCGCCGCTGCCCGCCGACATCACCACCCTGCCCGCCGCGCCGGAGCTGGCGACCTTCGATGTCGACGAACGCTGGTGGCAACGGTTTGAGGACCCGCTCCTCGACGCGCTCGTCCAGGAAGCGGTGACGCGCAATTTCGACGTCGCCGCCGCCGTTGCACGCATTCGCCAGGCCCGGGCATTGCGCGGTGTGGCACGCGGTCAGGGCCTGCCTTTTCTGGACGCGGACGCCGCCGGCTCGCGGCAGCGGGGAAGTACCAATGCGGGCGGGTTCGGACCGCCGCCCGGCGTTCCCGTCGAACAGAGCATCTTCGATCTCGGTCTGTCGGCATCTTGGGAGCTCGACGTCTTCGGCCGCA
>JBCCAC010000054.1:0-9951 GCA_039815015.1 Pseudomonadota bacterium
CAGGTGGCCGCGCTTCAGGCGCGCATGACCCGGCTCCAGACGGCGATCAACGATCTTGAACAGAAGCAGCGCGATCAGCCCGGCATCGCCGCCGAGCAATCCAAGCTCAATCGCGACTATGGCGTATTGCGGCGGCAATATGAGGCGCTCCTGCAGAGCCGCGAGGAAATTCGCCTGCAATCGGATGTGCAGACGCAGACGCAGCAGGTGCGGTTCAGCGTCGTCGATCCGCCGACCCAGCCGCGCGCGCCCGTCGCCCCGAACCGGCCATTGTTCCTGACGGTGGTCTTTCTGGCAGCCGTCGGTATCGGCATCGCGATCGCGTTCGTGATCTCGCAGCTCAAGGCGACCTTCGTGACGTCTAGCCAGCTGGAAACGCAGTTCGAAACGCCGGTTCTGGGCGCGGTCAGCGAGATCGTTACGGAGCAGGACCGGGCGCAGAACCGGTTGAGACTGGCCGGGTTCACCGTGCTTTCGCTCGGTCTGGCCGTCGTTTACGCCGCGCTTCTCATCTACGAACTCGTCTGAGCGAAGGGGACACAGCCGCTATGAGCGAAGACGACGAGAGCAAGGCTGAAAAGGCCAAGGCCGAAAAGGCGGCACGGCGCGCGTCGCTGCTGGAACGTGCGGCCGCCGAGCTCGACGCCGCCGGACCAAGGGTCACGGCAAAGCCGGCCAGGGTCGCGGCAACGCCGGAACCTGTGCCGCCCCCGGTCAAGGCGCCGCCACCTGTGACAGCGACGCCCGCACCGGCGTCACCCGTCCAGGCGTCACCCGTGGCGGGCGGCGCGTCGTCGTTCCCGCCCGAACCGCCCAGCGTCAATCCGATGCCGTTCGCGCCGCAGCCGGACGAGGAGCGGCGGTCGAGCCGCCAGGGCCATATCGACCTCGCCGCGCTGCGCGATCTTGGCTACGTCGTTCCCGACAGTCCGGCGACGGCGACGGCGGAAGAATTCCGTATCGTCAAGCGTCAGCTCCTGATCAACGCCATGGCGGAGGGGGAGCGCCGCATCGAAAACGGCAATCTCATTCTCGTCTGTTCCTCGCAGCCGAACGAGGGCAAGACGTTTTGCGCGACCAACCTTGCGCTCTCGATCGCGTCGGAACGCGACGTCACGGTCCTTCTGGTCGATGCCGACTTCGCGAAGCCGGAGATCCTGTCGACGCTCGGGCTGGAAGGCGGCAAGGGGCTGATCGACGTGGTTGCCGATCCATCGATCGAACTCGGCGATTGCCTGATCCGCACCAATATCGAGAATTTCTCGGTCCTGCCGGCGGGACGGCAGCATAATCTAACGACGGAGCTTCTCGCGTCCGAACGCATGGGCGACATGATCGACGAGATCGCCCGGCGCTATTCCGACCGTATCGTCATCTTCGATTCACCTCCCTGTCTCGCCTCCTCGGCGGCGTCCGTTCTCGCGCTTCATGTCGGCCAGGTCATGTTCGTCGTCGAAGCCGAGAACACCCGGGAGGCGGAGGTTCGCGACGGACTTCAGATGATGTCCGTCTGCGACAATGTATCCATGCTTTTGAACAAGGCGCGCTACGCCGGTGTAGGGCGCCGTTTTGGAACCTATTACGGCTACGGGACCTAACCCATGCGCGCATCGACCTTCACTGCCGCCCTTGCCACGGCGGCCCTCGTCACAGGCCCGATTTTTGCCCAGACCCGCGTCGGCGGCCGCGCGGACGTGCGCTATGTCTACAGCGACACGACGGGCGGCAGCTCCAATGCGGTCGGCTGGCTGGAGCCGGGCATTGGCGGCTTCGTCACCTTCGATTCCCAGCGCCTGGTCGGGCGCGCCAGCGGCCGCGCCGCCTATCGCCTGGAAACCTTTGGCGAGGTCAATCGCGACTATACGCTGGATGCCTCGGCCAATGTGCGCGGCACGGTTCTGGAGGACACGCTGTTCATCGACGCCGGCGGCCTCGCACGGCAATTCTCGCAGGATCTGCGCGGGTTCGTCGGTGCCGGCCCCGATGCCGACAATGGCAATCAGGTACAGGTCTTCTCCGGCTTCCTGCAGCCGAACCTTCAGCAGCGCATCGGCAATGAACTGTCCGCGAATGCGGCCTACAGCATCGGCTTTACCGCCGTCGACGGTACCGAGGACGATCTGTTCTTCGACGGGACGGGCGTGGGTCTGTCGGGCGTTGGTGCCTCGCAGCAGGCGCTGACGAGTTCCTTCTCGCAAAGCGCCAATCTGGGTTTCGGCATGATCCCCTATCAGCGCAAGGTCGGCGTGCGGGCCAGCGGCAACTGGGTGCGCGAGCGCATCGACCAGCTGGATCAGCTCTACCGCGCCTATACGGGGACGGCCGATGGCTGGTTCCGCGTCACGCGGGCGCTCACGCTGCTCGGCACGCTGGGCTATGAGAACATCATCAATGCGCAGAATGCCATTCTTTTCGATCCGGATACCGGCTTTCCCGTCATCGAGGACGGCGATTTCGTCATCGATCCGGTCGATCCGCGCGACACCGTCTTCGATACAGAGGGACTGACCTGGTCCGCAGGCTTCCAATATGCGCCAAACGACCGCCTGTTTCTGGCCTTCACCGGTGGCGAGCGCTTCGGCACGTCGACCTTCAACGGCTCGTTCAACTACAATAATGGCCGCCGCCTGAGCGTCGTCGGCGTCTATTCGGAAAGCCTTTCCAGCTTCGGCCGCAATCTGCAGGGGTTCCAGGGCGGTGTCGGTGGCGGCCTTGGCGGCGGCTTCGGTCTCGGCCCTGGTGGCAACAATATCAACCGTCCGCCGCTGGGCCGGGCTGGTGGAACCGGCAATGTCGGCTTTGGCGGCTGCCTTCTGGGAATCGATCCCGTAACGGGGCGGTGCTCTCTGAACGGCAATGAGTCGGTACAGCCGGGGACGTTCCAGGGACGTCAGGCGATCATCACCGCTACGGTGGCCGGCGATCCGGTCATCTATGGCGCCAACATCTTCTACACGCGGCGCGGGTTCGTCGACCTGACGCAGCTGCAGACGGAAAACGACCCCGATCTCGACACGCTCGGGTTTGACGGCGACGAGCAGAATGTCGGCGTGCGTGGCTTTGCGACGTGGAATATCAATCCGCGGCAGTCACTTAGCGGTTCGGTCGGCTACAGCTATAATGAGTTCGCGCTCAGCGCCGGACGTGAGGACAGCATCGTCAACGCGAACGCCTTCTACTCGCAACAGCTTGGCGAAAATCTGCAGGCGACGGCCTCGACCTTCGTCGCGACCCGCTTTGGTGGCGGGACGGCGCTGAATTCGGTACGTTATGGTGGGTCGGTGGGCATCGGCTACCGGTTCTGACGGGCGGAGCGCGCGGCATGTATACCGACTTCTATGGACTGACGGGCAAGCCCTTCCAGCTAACGCCGGATCCCGATTTCTATGTCGATACGCGCACCCATCACAAGGCGATGGCCTATCTGACCTATGGTCTGGCGCAGGGCGAGGGGTTCATCATCGTTACTGGCGACATCGGTGCGGGCAAGACCACGCTCGTCGCGCGCGTGCTGCAGCAGCACGCCGGTGCCGGCATCGCCATCGGCAATATCGTCACCTCCATGATCGACGGCGACGATCTTCTGCGCATGGCGGTCGATGCGTTCGGCATGCAGGTGGTGCGCGAGGACAAGGCCGCGCTGCTGCGCCAGCTGGAGCAGTTCTTTCGCTCGAAACAGCGCGAGGGCAAGCGCGTCGTCCTAATCGTCGACGAGGCGCAGAACCTGCCGTTCAGCGCGCTTGAAGAGCTGCGCATGCTGTCCAACTTCCAGGAGGGCGGTACGCCGCTTCTGCAGACTGTGCTGCTGGGTCAGCCGGAATTCCGCGCACGCCTTTCGACCGCACCCAATCTGGAACAGCTGCGCCAGCGCATCATCGCCTCGCATCATCTGGAACCTATGCAGCGCGAGGAATTGCAGACCTATATCGAAAGCCGCATGTCGCGCTGTGGCTGGCAGAACAATCCCAGCTTCGACCAGGGCGCCTATGACGCGCTTTATCAGGCCACGGGCGGGGTGCCGCGCCGGGTCAATACGATAATGTCGCGGCTTCTGCTGTTCGCCGCGCTGGAACAGGCGACCGCGATCGACGCTGATCTTGTGGGTGAGGTCGTCGAGGATGCCGATGCCGACAATGCGATGCCGAACCGCGCCAGCTTTCACCGTCAGGTCGAGGCGGCCCGGTCCGGTGCCGGCGGCGCGGTGACCGCCGCCGACGCGCCGCCGCCTGCACCGGAATCAGCTGCCAATGGCACCGGCGTCGATGCCGAGCGGCTCGACCGTGTCGAACGCCTTGCGGAATCTCATGACAAGGCCCTCAAGCACGTTCTCACGCTGGTTTCCGATCTCAACGGGCAGGTCGAGGGCGTCGTCGCCAAGGTCGGGCCATGACCGTCGCCGACATTGGCGGTACCGGTGCCCCGGGTACAAACGCCCCCATTACCAATGCGATGTCGGTGGACGTCGAGGAGCATTTTCAGGTCGGGGCCTTCGAAACGGTCGTCGATCGTAGCGATTGGCCGGCGCACGACAGCCGCGTCGTCGCCAATACGACGGCCTGCCTCGATCTGTTCGACGCTCGCGGCGTCAAGGCAACCTTCTTCACGCTCGGATGGGTGGCCGAGCGCGAGCCCGCATTGCTGCGCGACATCGTCGCCCGCGGGCACGAGATCGCCAGTCACGGCGTTGCGCACGAGCGTGTCCACGAACTCACTCCCGACGCGTTCCGGGCCAATCTCGCGGACGCGAAGGCGCGGATCGAGGATGCGTCCGGCCGCGAAGTCATCGGCTATCGCGCACCGAGCTTTTCCATCGGCAAGGCGAACGCCTGGGCGCTCGACGTGCTGGCGGAGGCGGGGTACCGTTATTCCTCTTCGGTCGCGCCCATTCGGTCCGATCATTATGGCTGGCCGGAAGCGCCGCGCTTTCCGCACCACCCGGTGGAGGGCTCGACGCTTCTCGAAATCCCGGTCACCACGGTCGAATATATGGGCCGCCGCATGGCGTGCGGCGGCGGCGGGTTTTTCCGCTTGCTTCCCTATGCGTTTTCCGAATGGGCCATCGCGCGCGTCAACCAGGTCGAGCGTCAGGCGAGCGTCTTCTACTTCCACCCTTGGGAAATCGACCCCGATCAGCCGCGCATCCCGAACGCGCCGCTGAAATCCAGGCTGCGCCACTATACGAATCTCGACGTCATGCGGGCGAAGCTCGATCGGCTGCTGCAACGCTTTTCCTGGGATCGTATGGACCGGGTGTTCCTGCCGGTTCAGGAACAGCTGGCCGCCTGATGGCCGACGGCGCGCAGGATCCGGTCCGCGTCGTGCGGAACGATGATGCGTATCGCCGCTATATATCCGGACATGAGGACGCGACGCCGTTTCATCGCCCGGAATGGGGCGCGGCGATCGCAGCCGCAACCGGCCATGAAACGCACCATTTCACGGCGCTGCGCGGCGATGTTCCGGTGGGCGCTATGCCGCTGACCGAGATTCGTTCGCGTCTGTTCGGCAAAAGCCTGGTTTCCAGCGGTTTCGCCGTCGGCGGCGGGCCGCTGTTCGAGGATGCGGCCGCGCTCGCCGCGCTCGATGCCGCAGCCTGGGATCACGCAAGCAAAGCGGGCATCGCGACGCTCGAATATCGCACGGGCAAAGCCGTACATCAGGACTGGCCACGAAAGACTGGCGTCTATGCCGGGTTCGTGCGTCCGATCCATGACGACACCGACGCCAATCTGAAGGCCATCCCGCGCAAGCAGCGCGCCGAGGTGCGAAAATCGCTGAAACTCGGCCTCGACGTCCGCATCGGCTGGGACGAGGCCGATCTTCGCGATCATTATGAAATCTACGCCACGAGCGTGCGCAATCTCGGCACGCCCGTCTTCCCGCGCGCGCTGTTTCGCGACATGCTCGCACACTTCGGCGAGGATGCCGACATATTGACGGTATCGAAGGACGGCACGCCGGTCGCGTCTGTGCTGTCCTTCTATCAGTCCGGGACGGTTTACCCCTATTGGGGCGGCGGCACCGTCGCGGCGCGCGGGCTGCGCGCCAATGAGCATATGTACTGGATGCTGATGGAACATGCGCGCACGCGCGGCATGACCAGCTTCGACTTCGGCCGGTCGAAGGTCGGTACCGGTCCCTATGCCTACAAGAAGAATTGGGGCTTCGAACCGCAACCGCTGACATATGAATATCGGCTGGGGGCGGGGGCGGCCATGCCGGACCTCAATCCCAACAGCCCGAAATTCCGCATGCTGACGAAAGTCTGGCAGCGCCTGCCGCTGCCGGTCGCCAACCGGCTCGGCCCGATGATCGCGAAAGATCTCGGCTGATGGGGAAGCCGCATCTCCTGTTCCTCGCGCATCGCATTCCCTATCCGCCGGACAAGGGTGACAAGATCCGGTCCTGGAATATCCTGAAGCATCTGACGCAGCGGTTCGACATCCATCTGGGCGCCTTCGTCGACGACCCGGACGACCGACGGCACGAAGCGTTTCTGCAGACGATGTGCGAGGACGTCTGTCTTCTGGACCTAGAAGGCGGAATGAAACGCCTGCCGCGCATTCTCTCCGGACTGAAGGACGACAAGCCATTGAGCGTCGCGCTGTGGGAAGACCCGCACATGCGCGATTTCGTCAATCGCACCATCGATGGTGGCGGCGTCGATCACGTCTTCGTGTTCTCGGGTCAGATGGCCCCCTATGTCCTAAAGCATGTCAATCGCCGGCGGCTCATCATGATGGATTTCGTCGACATCGATTCCGATAAGTTCCGCCAATATGCCGAGGAGGCAGGCTGGCCGAAATCCATGCTTTACCGGCGCGAGGCGACGCTGCTCGCCCAGTTCGAAAAGCAGGTTTCGCGCGCGGTGGACGTGTCGCTGTTCGTATCGCAGGCGGAGGCCGACCTCTTCCGCCGCTATGCGGGCTCCTACGGTCATACCGTCCATGCGCTCGACAATGGCGTCGATCTCGATTTTTTCGATCCCGAGGCCGGGTTCGCGGCGATGACGCTCTCCGGCTCGCCGTCGCTCGTCATGACCGGCGCCATGGATTACCGGCCGAATGTCGACGCGGCGCTCTGGACGATCGATGAGATCCTGCCGCTCGTAAAGCGCGACTGTCCGGGCGCGACGTTCACGATCGTCGGCGGGAAGCCGCCAGCCGAGCTTCTTGCCCATGACGGAACGGATGGCGTGCGCGTCACGGGCCGGGTCGAGGACGTACGCCCCTGGATCGCGGCGGCGGATATTTCGATCGCGCCCATCCGCATCGCCAGGGGCGTCCAGAACAAGGTGCTGGAAGCGATGGCCATGGCCCGTCCGACCATCGCGACGCCGCAGGCCTTTTCCGGCATTCATGCGCGTGCCGGTACCGATCTGATGGTCGCCGAAAGTGCGGAGGATATCGCCTCTGACATCGTATGGCTGACGCAGCATCCGGATGCGCGGCGTACGCTTGGCCGCGCCGGGCGGGACCGTATGCTGGCAGGATATAGCTGGGATCACCAGATGCAGGAACTCGACCGCATCATCGACCGGCACGATGCCGGTCTGAAAAGGGAGGCGGCATGACCGCGACGGAAACGGCGACTGCCGCCACGACAGAAGCCGCGCGACCCGTTGCGGCCCCGGGCTGGCGTCTCGCGCTCATGAACTGGGGCGGTCTGGCGCTCGCCATTCTTGCCGTTTTCTGGCGCGATACGCTGCATATTCTCGATACCTGGTGGAACAATGCGATTTTCCAGCATTGCCTGCTGATCCCGCCGATCATCGCCTATCTGGTCTGGATCAGACGGCACGAGGTGGCCGCGCTGGCGCCGAAACCGTTTCTTCCCGCGCTCGTGCCGATGCTGATCGGCGGGCTCGGCTGGCTGCTGGGCGCGCTTGCCGATGTCGCGGTCGTCCGGGAAACCGCGCTCATCGGCATGCTCATCGTCTCGGTACCGCTCGTTCTGGGCCTGACGGTCGCGCGCGGTCTGACCTTTCCGCTGTTCTATGCGCTGTTCCTGATCCCCGCCGGCGATCAACTCATCCCCTGGTTGCAGCTCGTGACCGCGGACATCTGCATCTTCCTTCTCGATCTGTTCGACGTGCCCGCCTTCATCGACGGCACCTTCATCCAGATTCCCAATGGCCGGTTTGAGGTCGCGGAGGCCTGTTCGGGCGTGCGGTTCCTGATCGCGATGGTCGCCTTTTCGACGCTGGTCGCGCATCTCTGTTTCAAATCCACGCTGCGCCGCATCGTCTGCGTTCTAAGCGCCATCATACTCTCGATCCTGGCCAATGGCCTTCGCGCCTGGGGCACCATCTACATCTCGTTCCTGACGACGCCGAAGTTCGCGGCGGGCGTCGATCACGTGGTCTACGGCTGGTTCTTCTTTGCGATCATCATGGCGATCGTGCTGGGTGTCGGCTGGTTCTTCTTCGACCGTCCCGTCGACGACCCGGCCTTCGACCCGCAGCACCTGCAGAAGCGCCCGGCCATCGCGCCGGCCGTGCCCGCACTCGCCGTCGCGGCGGTGCTGGGCCTATTCACGACGGCTGCCGCTCCCGTCGTCGCGACCGTCATCACGAACCCCAATGCGGACGCCACGGTCGCCGCCGTCGACCTGCCGGACCTTCCGGGGTGGACGAAGGTCGATGCCGGGCCGTCCGGCTGGACGCCGCTTTACGACAATGCCTCGGCAAGGGCGTCCCAGCGCTACCGCAATGCCGATGGCGCAGAGGTCGATCTCTACATCGCCGCCTATGACCGCCAGTCGTCCGACCGGGAAATGATCACCTATGGCAATGGCCTTCTGGAACCCGATGGCGACTGGACCTGGAGCCGGGACATCGCCGACCCGCCCGGCGGCACCGGTACGCAGATCCAGGGCCGCCCCTGGATCCGGGACGTGTGGCGCTGGTATCTGGTCGGCGATGAAGTGACCGGCAGCGACTATCGCGGCAAGCTTGCCCTGATGAAGAACCGCCTGACCGGTGGCCCGACCCGCGCCGGCGTTCTGATCATCAGTGGCGAACGCATCGAGAATAACGAGACGACCGTTCCGGCGATGGCGGCGTTTCTGGACGCGCTCGGCGATCCCAAGGCTGCGATCCTCGCCGCGACGGTAGAGGACCGGGTCGTGGTCGCGTCCGGTCCGCGCTGATGTGTGACTTCTTCTGATGTGCGGTATTGTGGGCGTCTTCGACCGGCGCGACCGCCGGACGCTGCCGGACGGCATTCTCGACGCCATGACCGACCGGCTGGCACATCGCGGTCCCGACGGGCGCGGTACCTGGAACCGTCCGGGCATCGCGCTCGGTCATCGCCGTCTTTCGATCATCGACCTTGCCCGCGGCGAACAGCCCATGCCCTCCGCCGACGGCCGCTATCAGATCGCTTTCAACGGCGAGATCTATAATTTTCGCGACCTGAAGGCGGAGCTGGAGGGAATGGGGCACGCGTTTCGCTATGACAGCGATACCGAAGTCCTGATCGAAGCCTATCGCGCCTGGGGCCCGAAATGCCTCGAGCGCCTCGTCGGCATGTTCGCCTTCGCGATCTGGGACGAGGCGGAACGGACGCTGTTTCTGGCGCGGGACCGGTTCGGCGTGAAGCCGCTTTACCTTGCGCACCTGCCCGATGGCAGAACCCTGTTCGCCAGCGAGATGAAGGCGTTGCTGGCATTCCCAAACCTGTCTCGCGATGTCGATCCGCGCGCGGTCGAGGATTATTTCGCCTATGGCTACGTGCCCGATGACAAAAGCTTTCTCGCCGCCGTCACCAAATTGCCGCCGGCGCATTATCTGGTCCTGAAAGCCGATGCGACGCCATCGCCGGTCCGTTATTGGGATCTCGCCTTTCGCGCGCGGCATCGCGGTACGGCGAAGGCGCTGGAACGCCAGCTTCTCGACCGGCTGGAGGCGGCGGTCGGCTCGCGCATGGTCGCGGATGTGGAGGTCGCCGC
>JBCCAC010000002.1:0-21081 GCA_039815015.1 Pseudomonadota bacterium
AATGTACGGTGCTTCGCGGTCCAGCGTCAGGTCCGCAATATCGATACCGCCGCCCTGGCGCCGCGACAGTCGCGCCGTGCGGGGCAGGTCGATATCGACCTGCCGTCCGGGCGTACCCGACAGACGGATGAGTCCGACGACGCCCGGCGTCGCCAGCGGCCGTGCCGCGCTCATCTGACGCCCCGCTGCATCGAGTACGACGCCCCCAAGTGCGGCGGTGCGGCGAAAGCTGAAGCCCGTCTCGACATCGACCGCAAGATCGCTCGCACCCGGGGTCAGCGGATCGGCAATGCCGATGCCCGCGTCGCACGTCACGCACGCCGCCGCCGGGCCACCGGCGAGAAGGAAGATCATGCCGATGGCAACTGGCCGGGCATTTTCGATTATGACGCGGACGAAATGCAGCATGGCGCCACACGGCCTAAGCGGCCTATGGTTAAGAAGCGGCCAATGGGGCCGTGGAACACATCCGGAGGGGACGGGGTCCGCCATGGCCGTCGCGCACATCAATGCCATCGGAACGGCGAACCCGCCGCACGACATCCATGGCGCCTATGTCGACCTGATCGCGGCGCGGCTGGACGACCGGCATGAAAAGCTGTTCCGCCGCATGGCGAAGCGCGCCGAGATTTCGCATCGCTATTCGGTCTTTACGCCGGGCGAAGCGAACGGAGACGCGGCGGATGCGGAAGGATTTTTCCGCCATGGCGACTATCCCGGCACGGCCGCGCGCATGGCACGCTATGAGAAGGAGGCGCCGGCGCTCGCCCTCGCCGCGATCGCTGAACTTGCGCCCGATCCCAATGAAATCACGCATCTGGTCGTCTGTTCGTGCACCGGCTTTACCGCGCCGGGCCTCGACCAGCAGATCGTCACCGCGCTCTGTCTGGCGCCGCATGTCGAGCGGACGGTGGTCGGCTTCATGGGCTGCTATGCGGCGGTGAACAGCCTGCGCCTGGCACATCATATCGTGCGGTCTGACGCCACCGCCCGCGTCCTCGTCTGCAATGTCGAACTATGCTCGCTGCACTTTCAGGACACGAGCGATCTGGAAAAGACGCTGTCATCCATGCTGTTCGCCGATGGCGCGACGGCGGCGCTGGTCACGGCCGACGAGACCGGCTTCGCGCTGGAAGATTTTCGCGCTGCCGCCATTTCGGACAGCGCCGACGCGATCACCTGGCGCATCGGCGACAGCGGCTTCGACATGCACCTGTCGGGCGAGGTACCGCGCCATATCGAAACCGCATTGAAGGCGAGCGTCGCGGCGGACGATGGCGGCCTGCTGCGCGGCCGCGCAGCGGCAGATTACGACACCTGGGCGGTGCATGCCGGCGGCCGCACCATTCTCGACGCCGTCGAGCGCGGCTTCGGTCTGCCGGGCGACGCGCTGGCACCGTCGCGCGGCGTCCTCGACCGGCACGGCAATATGAGTTCCGCGACGCTCATGTTCGTCCTGGCGGGCATGCTGGCATCGGGCCGTGACGTCGGGCGCGGCATGGGAATGGCGTTCGGACCGGGCCTGGCGGCGGAGAGCTTCCGCTTCAGAAGCGCATGAAGACGCGCAGCCTCGAGCCGGAGATCATCGACGATCCCGCGCTGCCGGAAACCGAGTTTGCGGCCGCGATCGACGATCTTGCCAAGGTGAACTGGTGGCTGCGTGGACATGACCCGACGCTTGCCTTTCTGAACCGTCACGCGCGGACACTGCCCACCTTTTCGCTGCTCGACGTCGGTGCGGGGCAAGGCGATCTGTTGCGCAGCATCGAACGCTGGGCAGCGCGGCGCGGCATCGACGCGCGGCTGACCGGCATTGACCTGGCCGCCGGAGGCGCCCTTGCCAGTGGCCGTGCCGGGACAGCCGCGCGCTATGTGACGGGCGATGTCTTCGAGCATGAGGCGCGCTATGATTTCATCGTCAGCGCGCTCTTCACGCATCATCTGAGCGATGACGCGATCGTGCGGTTTCTTCGCTGGATGGACAGTCATGCCATCCGCGGCTGGCACATCAACGATCTGCACCGGCACCCTCTCGCGCTCGGTGGCTATGCGGCGCTGTCGACGGTGATGCGCTGGCATCCGGTCGTTCGGCATGACGGCCGTCTGTCGGTGCGGCGTGCCTTTACCCGCCATGACTGGCTGACGCTCCTGGACCGCGCCGGCATTCCCGCCGAAGTGCGCTGGCATCCGCTGTTTCGTTGGGGCGTTACGCGCATCCGGTGAGAGCCGTGGATCATCTGGTGATCGGCGGCGGCCCGGCCGGATCGATGCTCGCCTGCGGCCTGGCCCGGCGCGGTCGCGACGTGCTGGTGCTCGAGCGGTCATCCGGCGCCCATCACAAGATCTGCGGCGAGTTCCTCTCCTGGGAGGCCGCACGGATCCTGAACCGGTCCGGGTTCGATCTCGCCGCTCTCGATGGAGCGCCGATCGACCGGCTGCGTATCGTCGATGGCCCGCGGCATGCCGAAACCCGCCTGCCCGGCACGGCGACCGGCATAAGCCGCTACCGGCTGGATGAAGCATTGCTCGCGCATGCGGCGACCGCCGGCGCACAGGTCGAGCGCGGCGCGACCGTCAGCGCGCTGACGCCGCAAGGTGCGCGGCTGTCGGACGGCGATCTTCGTAAGGGCGCCCGCATCTGGCTCGCCACGGGAAAGCGCGATCTGCGTGGCCATGCGCGCGATGTGGATCGACCCGGGATCACTACGGGCCTCGTCGGCTTCAAATGGCATCTGACTCTGGCGCCGGCCGACGCCGAAGCGTTGGCAAGGACCATCGAGCTGACGCGCTTTTCTGGTGGCTATGCCGGTATCCAGCCTATCGAAGACGGGAAGGCGACGCTCTGCCTCCTGATCGAGCGGTGCAGGGCGGCAGGCGGCTGGCCGGCGGTACTCGCCCATATGCGAAGCGCAGCGCCTGCCCTTCATGCGCGCTTCGTTCGGTCTGTGCCCATTGGCGACAGGCCGCTCGCCATCGCCAGAGTGCCCTATGGTTATCGCCGCCGCGACGGGCTTCGGAACCCGTTCGTCGCCATCGGCGATCAGCGCGCGGTCATCCACAGTTTCACCGGTGACGGCATGGCACTGGCGCTCGCCGGCGGCCTGACCGCGGCGGCGGGCGTAGACGACGCGCCGACCCTGCTCGACCGCCGTCTCGGCCGGCTCGTGGCCGGGCCGGTCGCGCGGGCCGCGCGGGGGTATCGGCTCCTGTCCGGCGGCGGCCTGGCGGTAGGTGCGGTCATGCGGGTTCCCGCCCTTGCCGGCCTGGTCGCGCGGCTGACCCGTGTTCGCCTCGGGCACGACACGACTGTCGCATTTCCGCAACATTAACCGATGCCGGCTTAAGGCCGAATGGGAACTCTAAGTGGTCCTGTCCGTTGAGGCCGTGAACGATAAATCATCGAACTCAGATTCGATATGCCCTTGGAGGGCAAATGAAATGTCCACCCCCAGCCGCGAGCGGGAGACCGAAATGACTGGCCTCGATCAGGAGCGCAGCGAACTGCGGGCGCTCATCGATACGATGGACAAGCCGACCGATCCGCGCATCGTGCGGCGCGGTTATGGCGACCTGTCCAGTTTCCTGCAGAACCACGCCGCGACGAACTGATTTCGCGGCCTTGCGACGTGGACGCGCCGACCTGAAGTCCGCGCCTTCCGAAGCCTCCCCGTCGCGCAGAGACCATTTTAAAAATCAGGTATCCGGCGTTTCGTCGTCGCCTTTCGACTTCGCAACCTCGCTCAGATCCTCGTCGCCGCCGAGATCGTTGTCGTCATCCGGGGAACCCTCGTCGTCCTCGTCGATGTCGAGATCGTCCTCGTCGATCGACTCGGCTTCGGCGGTCTTTTCTTTCGAGGTCTTGGCGCTGTCGAACGGCAGCGGCTGTTTTGCCTTCAGCACCGGCTCCGGCACGAACTCGGTGCCGCATTCAATGCAGGTCGCCGGGTCGTCACTGCCCAGATCGTAAAAGCGTGTGCCGCATTCAGGGCAGGTCTGCTTCGTGCCCAGCTCCACTTTCGCTGCCGTCGCCAAGATTATTCTCCAAAAATCATATGAAATCGGTGATTGCTGCACACCGCTGTCGTTCGGCGCGGGCGCTTGCCACGCACCGTGCGCACTGTCAAAGCCGCGCGCTTCGCTGGTCAATTGTGAGGCGAGGGCGCACAAATCAAGATGCCGGACGCCGAAAACGCCATGCCGAGGCCGCTGTCATTGGCCAGCACGGGACCGCTCTCCGGCAGTGTTCGCGTGCCGGGCGACAAATCCATTTCGCATCGCGCGCTGATGCTGGGTGCCATGGCGGTCGGACGCACCCGGATCCGCAACATGCTGACCGGCGAAGACGTGCATCGCACGGCGGCGGCGCTCGCCGCCATGGGAGCGCGCATCGGCCGCGACCATGATGACTGGACGGTGGACGGCGTCGGCACCGGCGGTCTGCTGCCGCCCGAAGCGGCGCTGGATATGGGCAATAGCGGCACATCCACACGGCTCCTGATGGGTCTTCTCGCCAGCCACGCGTTCAGCGCGACCCTGATCGGCGATGCCTCCCTCAGCACGCGGCCGATGGGGCGGGTGATCGCTCCCCTGACCCGGATCGGCGCGACGTTTGCTGGCCGGGGCGACCGGCTGCCGCTGACCATGACGGGCAGTGGCCGGCCACTGCCCATCGAATATGAACTGCCGGTGCCGTCGGCGCAGGTTAAGTCCGCCGTCCTCCTCGCCGGACTGAACACACCCGGGCATATGATCGTGCGCGAACCGGTCGCGACCCGCGATCATTCCGAGCGCATGCTGCGAGTGTTCGGGGCCGATATCGCCGTCGAGACAGGCAAGGCCGGAAAGACGATCCGCCTGTCCGGACAGGCTACGCTGCGGCCCCAGACCGTGACCGTACCTGGTGATATCTCGTCGGCGGCCTTTCCGCTCATTGCGGGTCTGATCGTGCCGGGCAGCCAGGTCGAGGTGGCGGACGTTGGCCTCAATCCGACGCGGACCGGGCTCGTCGATGCCATTCGCGCGCTCGGCGGCGATATCGCCGTCAGCCCATCCGATGCGGAAGGAGAGCCGGTCGGTAGCGTGGCGGTGCGGGCCGGCACGCTTCGCGCCACCGTCCTCGATCCGGCGCTCGCGCCGCGCATGATCGACGAATATCCGGCATTGATGGTCGCCGCGGCGTTTGCGGACGGCGAGACGGAAATGCGAGGCCTGAAAGAGCTGCGCGTCAAGGAATCCGACCGGCTGGCCGTAATGGCCGAGGGGCTTTCCGCGTGCGGCGTGCCGGTACGGCTTCATTCGGACGGTATTTCGGTCACGGGAACGGGTGGTGGCCCGGTACCCGGCGGGGCGACCATCGCCAGTCGGCTCGATCACCGCATCGCCATGAGCTTCGCCATTCTGGGGCTGCACGCGCGCGCGCCCGTAGTCGTCGACGATGCCCGGCCCATCGATACCAGTTTTCCGGATTTCGTGACGCTGATGCAGCGCCTCGGCGCGTCAGATGGTCAACGCGACGAAGAAGGTAAGACCGCCGAGATAGGCTAGGCCGATCTGAACGCCGAGCGACAATCCCGGCGTCGTTACGGATGTCGGTAGCGCTCTGGTACCGAAGCGCTTCACGTTATGGCGATAACCGAACATGGGCGTTGTCCTCCTCGTCCGACGAATCATCGTTAACGAAAGGTAAACGCGGCGTCACGACAGGAAGTTGGTTAACGGTGGCAAAAAAATTCGGGCGCGCCAGAATATCGGCGATGCGCGCCGCTGCATGACCGTCGCCAAAGGCCTGCGAGCCGGTCTCCGCAGGTGTCATCGCCAGCAGGTCGTGCGCTGCCGCGACGATGCGCGCCGGGCGCGTCCCGACGAGGCGTGCGGCCGGCCGGTCGAGGATCTCCGGCCGTTCGGTACGGTCGCGGATGCAGGCGATCGGTGTGCCGAGGACCGCCGCCTCCTCCTGAATGCCGCCCGAATCTGTCACGACCAGCGCGGCGCGGCGCAGGCACCAGAGAAAACCGGGATAATCGAGTGGCGGCGCCAGCCGAACCCGGTGCACGGGCGGCAGAAATGCGCGTTCGTCGTCGGCAAGGCGGGGATGCGCCAGGAACCAGACGTCGAGACTCTCGTCTTCCGACAGGCGCGCGGCGGCCTGGAAAATGCCGCGCATGGGCGGGCCGCTGGTTTCGAACCGGTGCGCCGTCATGATGACGAGGCGGCGCCCGTCGCGCAGCGGCAATGGCGGTGCGGCATCCGGCGGCGGCAGCATGTGCCGCAACGCGTCGACGACGGTATTTCCGACGAGGTGAATCTGCGCCCGTGCCACACCCTCGCGCAGGAGATGGCTGTGCGCCTTGACCGTCGGCGCGAAATGCAGCTGCGCGAGCCGCGTGACGGCGCGGCGATAGAGCTCTTCGGGAAAGGGTCGCGCGATATCGTAGGTCCTGAGGCCCGCCTCGACATGTACCAGCGGCACGCCTTCCAGCCCCGCCGCCACGGCCCCGGCGACGGTGCTGGCGGTGTCGCCCTGGACGATGACGGCTCCGGGTGCCGCCTCGCGAATCGCACGCTGCAGGGCGGCAATCCGCGCATTTGGATCTATCCCGGACGGCAGGGCCATATCGGCGGCGATGCCGAAGCCGTCCAGTATCCGCGGGACCAGGTCCGGATGCTGGCCCGTCACGACGACGCGGATCTCGATATCGCGGCGGCGCAACGCCATGATCACCGGGGCGAGTTTGATCGCTTCGGGCCGGGTTCCGAAAATGCACATTAGGTGTGCCACGGGCTCGCGCCCTAGTCCCGGCGGACCCGCTTTGATAGGGCCGAAACAATGTGCTTCGCGAAACGCCGTCGATGATCATTGCCGTGGACGGACCCGCCGCCTCGGGCAAAGGCACCATCGCGCGCGCGCTCGCCGACCATTTCGGGCTACCCCATCTCGACACGGGCGCGCTCTATCGCGGCGTCGCGCTCGCCATGTTGCGCGCGGGCGACGACCCTGCGGATGCAGCCCAGGCGACAGGACATGCCGAACGATTCCCGGAGGGGCTTCTGCACGACGACGCGCTTCGGGACGAGCGCACGGGCGCGGCCGCGTCCATCCTGTCGGCGCATGACGATGTGCGCGCCGCGCTCCTCGCGCGGCAACGCGCCTTCGCAGCGAGAGCCGGCGGTGCCGTTCTCGACGGCCGCGATATCGGCACCGTGATCGCCCCGAATGCCGATGTGAAGATTTATGTCCTCGCCAGCGTCGATGCGCGCGCGGAGCGGCGCGCGAAGGAACTGGCCATGCGCGGCCAGCTGGCCTCGCCCTCCGAGGTGGCGGCCGACCTTATCGCGCGCGATGCCCGCGACACGGCGCGCGCGGCATCGCCGCTGAAGCCGGCGCCGGACGCTCATATCCTCGATACCACGGGTCTTAGCATCGAGGATGCCGTGACAACGGCGATCGACGTCGTGAACGCTGCACACTGATCCGATTGCCAGCCCGGTCCGGCGCGTTCGTCGCCGACCTGATCTTGCCATCCAGCCGCGCGCCATCTATGTGAACGCCGCCCTGATGCGTGCGCCGCACAATTGTATTTTGCGCGCAATCGATGGGTGCCAGCCTCATGTCGAGCCGGCGGCGGAACCCGATCAGGGTGCCGGGACCGCCCGGTTTTCATGTGCCGGCTTCATTCAACGACAGGGGCAATTCCGCCCCAGACCGCCGGAACCAACCGGTCGGCAGGTATATGAACGAACAAGGATTTTTGTCTTCCATGGCCACTGCAGCGCAACCTACACGTGACGATTTCGCCTCCATGCTCGAAGAGAGCCTTGGCGGCTCCGAAACCTTCGAGGGCCGTGTCGTCACCGGCACCGTCACCGGCATTGAAAACGACATGGCGATCATCGATGTCGGTCTGAAATCCGAGGGGCGCGTCGCACTCCGCGAATTCGCAGCCCCGGGTCAGAAGGCCGAACTGAGCGTCGGCGACGAAGTCGAAGTCTTCGTGGACCGGGTCGAGAACGCGCATGGCGAGGCGATGCTGTCGCGCGACCGCGCCCGCCGCGAGGCGGCCTGGGACCGGCTGGAAACCGAATACGACGACACGGCGCGGGTCGAGGGCACGATCTTCGGCCGCGTGAAGGGCGGCTTCACGGTCGACCTCGGCGGTGCCGTCGCCTTCCTGCCGGGCAGCCAGGTCGACGTGCGCCCCGTGCGCGATGTCGGCCCGCTGATGGGCATGCCGCAGCCGTTCCAGATCCTGAAGATGGACCGCAAACGCGGCAATATCGTCGTCTCCCGCCGCGCGATTCTCGAAGAGACCCGCGCCGAGCAGCGTTCCGACCTCATCCAGTCGCTGACCGAGGGTCAGGTGGTCGAGGGCGATGTGAAGAACATCACCGACTATGGCGCGTTCGTCGACCTCGGTGGTATCGACGGCCTCCTCCACGTCACCGACATGAGCTACAAGCGCGTCGGCCACCCGTCGGAGATCGTCAATATCGGCGACAAGGTGAAGGTTCAGATCGTCCGCATCAACCGTGAGACGCAGCGTATCTCCCTCGGTATGAAGCAGCTGGAGGCGGATCCCTGGGACGGCGTCCTCGCCAAGTATCAGGAAGGCCAGAAGGCCACCGGCCGCGTCACCAACATCACCGATTATGGTGCGTTCGTGGAGCTGGAAGCCGGTATCGAGGGCCTGGTCCACGTTTCCGAAATGTCCTGGACGAAGAAGAACGTCCATCCGGGCAAGATCGTCTCGACCAGCCAGGAGGTCGAGGTCGTCATTATCGAGGTGGACGAAGAGAAGCGCCGCATCTCGCTGGGTCTGAAGCAGGCCGCGTCGAACCCCTGGGAAGATTTCCAGGCCGCGCATCCGGTCGGCTCCATCGTCGAGGGCGAGGTCAAGAACACGACCGAATTCGGCCTGTTCGTCGGTCTCGACGGCGACGTCGACGGCATGGTGCATATGTCGGACATCGCCTGGGGCGTTGCGGGCGAGGAAGCGCTCGACATGCATCACAAGGGTGAGACGGTGAAGGCCGTCGTTCTCGACGTCGATGCGGAGAAGGAGCGCATCTCGCTCGGCATCAAGCAGATGGACCAGGCGGCCGAGGGCGCGGACAGCGTCGCCGTCGCCTCGGGCGTCAAGAAGGGCGACACGGTCACCGGCGAAGTGGTCGACGTCCGCGACGGCGGTGTCGAGGTATCCATCGAGGGCGGCGCGACGACCGGTTTCATTCGCCGTTCCGACCTCTCTCGCGATCGCGACGAGCAGCGTCCGGAACGTTGGCAGGTCGGCCAGAAGGTCGATGCCATGGTGACGGGCTTCGATCGGTCGAAAAAGCCGAACCTCTCCATCAAGGCGCTGCAGATCACCGAGGAGAAGGAGGCGGTCAAGCAGTACGGCTCGTCCGATTCCGGAGCCTCGCTCGGCGATATTCTCGGCGAAGCGCTCGGCAAGAGTGCGTCGAAGGACGACGACAAGTCCTGATCTCGCGTCCCGCCGGACAGGATTGAAGGCAGTACCGGAAACGGGCGTCCGTATCTATCGACGGGCGCCCGGTTTCGGCGTCTTTGCACCGCAGAAACTTGCGGGTTTGCGTTGTCAAAGTTGATTTGAATTATTATGGCCTAGCGTTGTCGTCATGTGCGCCCGCTTACCCTATGACTTGCCACTCGTTTTCAGGGGAACATCATGATCCGCTCCGAACTCGTCGCCGCCGTCGCAGAAGCGCATCCGCATTTATCCGCGCGAGAGGCCGAGCGGGTCGTTGCGACCATCTTCCAGTCTATCATATCGGCGCTCGCCGATGGCCGCCGTGTCGAGTTGCGCGGCTTCGGTGCCTTTTCGACGCGCGGACGCGAGGCGCGGACCGGCCGGAATCCCCGCACCGGTGAGGCCGTCGCCGTCGCTGCCAAACGTGTGCCGCATTTCAAGGCCGGCAAGGATCTTCGGGAACGCCTGAACGCCTAGCGCCGCCGTCCGGTCGCGCGGCGTCCCTGTCCGCGTTTCCATCTCCGTCACCCTCGCTCTGGAAATCGTCCGGCTTGCGGGCTAGTCCCTGCCCATGCGCATTTTCACCCTGATCGTCTATGTGATCCTCGGCCTGCTGATCGCCTGGTTTTCGTCGCAGAATTTCGAACGTGTCACCATGTGGCTTCCAGGCGGCTACGAGGCAAACTGGCCGTTTGCGGTCTATCTGATCGTTGCGCTGCTCCTGGGCGCTTTACCCCTTTCCATCATGCATTCGATCAGTCGCTGGCGCTGGCGCCGCCGCGTCCGCAAACTGGAGGCGGCGCTCGTCGATCGCTCGGTGCCGGGCACGATCCACGATGGGCGTGCGGTCGCCGAACCGGCGGCACCGTTTCCGCCCGTCTGATGTCGTCCACCACAGGGCAGGTGCGCGCCAACCCGATTTTCTGCGCGGTGGATACGACGGACCTCGTCGACGCCTGCGCCCTGGCCCACATGGTCGGGCCGCATGTCGGCGGGCTGAAGCTGGGGCTGGAATTCTGGAACAGCCACGGTGCGCCGGGCGTCGCGGAAGTGATGGCGCGCGCGCCGCACGCGCGCCTGTTTCTGGATCTGAAGCTGCACGACATTCCGAATACGGTCGCAGGCGCCGTTCGGGCGCTCGCAAATGTCGATTTCGATGTGCTGACGGTTCATGCGGGCGGCGGGACGGCGATGATGCGCGCCGCGCGCGACGCCGCACCATCCCATGCCGCCATCGTCGGCGTGACTGTTCTTACCAGCCTGGACGATGACGATATGGCTGAACTCGGAACCGGCGCGGTTTCGGATCAGGTCGAGCGTCTGGCCGGACTGGCTCGTGAGGCAGGCCTGTCCGGGATCGTCTGTTCCCCGCTGGAGGTCGCAGCACGACAGGCCGCATGGCCCGACGGCCTGTTCGTCGTTCCCGGTATCCGCCCAGCGGGCAGCGCGCATGGCGATCAGAAGCGGGTCATGACCCCGCCGGAGGCACTGGCGGCCGGTGCGGGCATTCTCGTCATCGGGCGGCCGATCACCGGCGCCGACGATCCCGCCGTTGCGGCAAAGGCCGTCGCTGCCAGTCTCGACCGGTCATGATCGCGGCGAAAATCTGCGGTGTACGCGATCCGGCCACACTCGCCGTATGCCGCCGCGCACGTGCGACCCATGTCGGGTTCAATTTCGCGCCGGGCAGTCCGCGCGCGCTCGCACCGGCGCAGGTCGGCGCCCTGTCGGCGCAGGCGGACGGCCTGATCCGGGTCGGCCTGTTCGTCGATGCGGAGGACGACGAGATCGGCGCCGTCGCGGATCATCTCGATGCCATTCAACTGCACGGCGAGGAGACCCCCGCCCGTGCCGCCGCCGTTCGGGCACGGTTCGGGCGAGAGGTCTGGAAGGCGTTCGGCATCGGATCGGCCGCGGATCTGGACGCCGCGGCGCAATATGCCGAGGCCGCCGACCTCATACTCTATGATGCGAAGCCGGTACCGGGGGGCGCAACCGGCGGCACCGGCCTTCGGATCGACTGGGACCTTCTGTCCGCGTGCCGGCCGCACTATCGCTGGGGGCTGGCCGGCGGTCTCACGCCTGCCAACGTCGCGCGCGCGCTGGCCGCGACAGGGGCGCCACTTGTCGACGTCGCCTCGGGCGTGGAAGAGACGCGCGGCGTCAAATCGCCCGCCCTTATCGACGCGTTCATGAAAGCCGTTCGTTCCGCATGACAGACACGCCATCCTCATCATCCTCCAGTTCGCTGCGCGCCGGTCCGGATGCCCATGGTCATTTCGGTCAGTTCGGCGGGCGCTACGTCGCCGAGACGCTGATGCCGCTGATCCTGGAGGTGGAGCGCGAGTATCGCGCCGCGCAGGCCGATTCCGCGTTCGATGCGGAGTTCCGGCACCTCCTGACGCACTATGTCGGGCGGCCGTCGCCGCTCTATTTCGCCGAGCGCATGACCGAGGCCATACGCGCTCAATCGGGCGATGGTGACCGGTCGCGGGGCGCGAAAATTTATTTGAAGCGCGACGAGCTGAATCACACCGGCGCGCACAAGATCAACAATTGCATCGGCCAGATCCTTCTGGCGCGGCGTATGGGCCGGCGGCGCATCATCGCCGAAACCGGCGCCGGCCAGCATGGCGTCGCGACGGCCACCGTCTGCGCGCGCTTCGGCCTGCCCTGCACCATCTTCATGGGCGCGGAGGATATGCGGCGACAGCAGCCGAACGTTTTCCGCATGAAGCTTCTGGGTGCCGAAGTGCGCGGCGTCACCGCCGGCCGCGGCACGCTTAAGGACGCCATGAACGAGGCGCTGCGCGACTGGGTCGCGAATGTCGAGGACACCTATTATCTCATCGGAACGGCCGCCGGGCCGCATCCCTATCCGGAGCTGGTCCGCGATTTCCAGTCGGTCATCGGCAGGGAAGCCAAGGACCAGATCCTGGCGGCGGAAGGGCGTCTGCCGGACCTTCTCGTCGCCTCCATCGGCGGCGGCTCGAACGCGCTCGGCCTGTTCCATCCGTTTCTGGACGATGACGGCGTGCGCATGATCGGGGTCGAGGCGGCAGGCAAGGGCCTCGACGGCGACGACCATGCCGCCAGCCTCGCGGGCGGGCGCCCGGGCGTCCTTCACGGCAACAAGACCTATCTGCTGCAGGATGAGGACGGCCAGATCGTCGAGGGCCATTCCATCTCGGCCGGGCTTGATTATCCCGGCATAGGCCCGGAACACAGCTGGCTGCATGAGATCGGGCGCATCGACTATCGCGCGGCGACGGATGCCGACGCGCTCAGCGCCTTCCAGTTCCTTTGCCGGACCGAAGGCATCATTCCCGCGCTGGAACCGGCGCACGCGCTCGCGGTCGTCAGAGCGGTCGCCGCCGATATGGCAAAGGACGACATCGTCATCGCCAATCTGTGCGGGCGCGGGGACAAGGACATCTTCACCGTCGCCGAAGCGCTGGGGGTGGAGATATGAGTCGAGACATGAGCGGGCGCCTGACGGCGGCGTTCGCGAAGAATCGTGCGGCGCTGGTCGCTTTCGTGACCGCCGGCGATCCGTCGCTCGCGCAGACGCCCGCCATTCTCGACGCTCTGGTCGCGGCCGGCGCGGATGTCGTCGAACTGGGCATGCCGTTCACGGATCCCATGGCCGACGGCCCGTCGATCGAAGCCGCCGGCCTGCGCGCCTTGAAGGGCGGCACGACGCTGAAAGCGACCCTGACGCTGGCGGCGGACTTTCGCGCCCGGCACCCGGACGTGCCGCTCGTCCTGATGGGTTACGTCAATCCGCTCCTCGCCTATGGCCAGGCGTTCGCCGCCGATGCCGCGGCAGCGGGCGTCGATGGCTGCATCATCGTCGATCTGCCGCCTGAAGAAGATGCCGAGCTGCGTCTCGCATTTGACGATGCAGGCCTTGCGATGATCCGTCTCGCGACGCCGACGACCGATGCGGCCCGCCTGCCCGCCGTCCTGAAAACGGCGTCGGGCTTTCTCTATTATGTCGCCGTCGCCGGCGTGACCGGAACCACATCCGCAGCGGCTGCCGACGTCGGCGCGGCGGTGGCGCGGATCAAGCGGCAGACAAACCAGATGGGGGCCGACCTGCCCGTCGCCGTCGGGTTCGGCATTCGCACGCCCGAGCAGGCGGCCGCGATCGCGCGCGTTGCGGACGGGGTCGTCGTCGGAACGGCCATCGTCGACCTGATCGCCGACAATCCAGAAGATCCGGTCCCGGCCGTCACGGCCTATGTGCAAAGCCTCGCCGAGGCCGTAAAGTCCGCGACATGAGCTGGCTGAACAATCTGCGTCCGCGCCTGAAATTCCTCAAGAAGAAGGAAACGCCCGACAATCTGTGGGCGAAGTGCCGCGGTTGCGGGCAGATGGTCTTTTCGCGCGACCTGGCCCAGAATCTAAGCGTCTGTCCGGAATGTGGTTTTCATGAGCGCATCGGCCCTACCGAACGCATGGTGCAGCTGTTCGATGACGGACGCTACACGCGCCTGCCAGGGCCGAAAGTCGCCGACGACCCGCTGAAATTCCGTGACCAGAAGCCTTATCCCGTCCGGCTGAAGGCCGCGCGGGCGAAGACCGGCGACGAGGAGGCGTTCCTCCTTGCGCGCGGACCGATAAGCGGCGTCGAGACCATCCTAGGCGTTCAGAATTTCGCCTATATGGGCGGGTCCATGGGCATGGGCGTCGGCGCGGCGTTCGTCGCGGGCGCGCGCGCGGCGTTGGCGGAGGGCCTCCCCTATGTCGTCGTCACCGCATCGGGCGGCGCGCGCATGCAGGAAGGCCTCTATAGCCTGATGCAGATGCCGCGTGCGACGGTCGCGATCGAGGAGTTGAACGAAGCCGGCCTTCCCTATCTCGTCGTCCTGACCGACCCGACGACGGGCGGCGTCACGGCAAGCTATGCCATGCTGGGCGACGTGCAGATCGCCGAACCCGGCGCGCTGATCGGGCTGGCGGGGCAACGCGTCATCGAGCAGACCATCCGGGAAAAACTGCCCGAGGGTTTCCAGCGCGCCGAGTTCCTTCTGGACCATGGCATGATCGACAAGGTCGTGCCGCGTGGCGAGCTGGCCGCGACGCTGGGGCGCCTGCTCGGCATGATGACGGGCCGCGACCGGCGCGCCGCGGCGTAGGCCGGGCCTCCGACATGATCGTCGGCGACGGCGCCCGCTCGGATGACCCGGCCCTTGACGAGCTCCTGAAACGTGCGCAGGCGGTGCATCCGCTCGCCATCGACCTGTCGCTGGACCGCTTGCAGGGCCTTCTGGACCGGCTCGGCAATCCGCAACGAAACCTGCCCCCCGTCTTCCATATCGCCGGCACGAACGGCAAGGGTTCGGTCGGTGCTTTCCTCCGCGCGACGCTGGAGGCGGCGGGGCATCAGGTCCATGTCTATTCCAGTCCGCATCTGGTGCGTTTCAACGAGCGCATCCGTCTTGCCGGGACACTGATCGACGATGCGTCGCTCGCCGCGCTCCTGACCGAGGTCATGGCGGCGGCCGAAGACATGCCGACGACCTTTTTCGAGCTGACGACGGCGGTCGGGTTTCTCGCCTTTTCCCGGACGGCGGCGGATGCGCTGATCCTGGAGGTGGGCCTTGGCGGCCGCCTCGATGCCACCAATGTCGTCGAGGCGCCGCTGGTGACCGGCATCAGCCAGATCAGCCGCGACCATGAACGGTTCCTCGGCACCGACATCCTCGGCATCGCGCGCGAAAAGGCGGGTATCGCAAAGCGGGGCGTCCCCATGGTCACGGCGCGCTATCCGGCGGCCATCGCCGGTCAGGTGGCGGAAACGGCCGCCATCGCCGGCGCGACGTTGATCCCGCGTGGCCTCGACTGGGACGCCACTTTCTATCGCGGCGCGCTGCATTATCGTGACAAGGCCGGCAAACTCAACATTGCGGCGCCGCGCATGGCCGGCGCGCACCAGCATGACAATGCCGCGCTGGCCGTCGCCATGCTGCGACACCAGTCGGCCCTCGCGGTCGGGCAGGCGGCCTATCGCGCCGGACCTGGCTGGGCGACCTGGCCCGCCCGGCTACAGGTTCTGGCCGATGGTCCGCTCGTCGCGCGCGCGCCGGCCGGGGCCACGGTCTGGCTGGACGGCGGCCACAATCCCGCTGCCGCCCGCGCACTCGCCGATTTCCTGCGCCGGACGAACAAGGATGGCGCGCCCGTTCATATCGTCGCCGGCATGGTCGAGGGGAAGGACGTGCGGGGTTTCCTGAAGGCGCTGACACCGCGCGCGACCAGCCTCTACGCCGTGCCGGTGCCCGGGCATCAGACGGTGCCGCCGGAAACGCTCGTCACCCTGGCCGACAGTGTCGGGCTCGCCGCTCAGGTTGCGGTGGATGTCGCCGCCGCCATCGCCGCCATCGCGCGCGCGGCCGATCCCGACCGCCCGCCGCTCATCCTCATCTGCGGGTCGCTCTATCTGGCCGGCGACGTTTTGAAGGCGAACGGGCCGCTGCCGACATAGTGCAGAGCGTCACCCCACCTGGCGGCAGCGAAAGGTGCGGGGCGCGCGGAAGCTGCACTCGGCGCGCTGATCGCCGCGGCGGAATCCGACGTCTGCCGCGCCCGTGGCGCCGGTCAGCATCGATTCCAGCGCATCGACGGACCGGACGGCTTCGCCGTTCAGCGTTTCGATGATGTCGCCCGTGCGGACGAAATTCAGCCGTGCCGCCGGTGCGCGGCGCGTGAGACCGGTGACGATGACGCCGCGTTCGGGCACGTTGGGACCGATTTCGGACGCGAGCCGCGGGCTCAGATTGGCGACGCCGACGCCCGTCAATATGTGGTTGCCGGTAAGGCGGGTCGCGTCGCGCAGCGGCACTTCGGGCGGTTCGACGAGGACGATATCCACCTCTCGCCGTTCCCCGTTGCGCAGCAGGCGTAGCGGGACCGCTTCGCCGATCGGGCGGCTGCCGACCAGATAGCGCAATATGCCGGGATCGGTTGCGGCCTGATCCCCGACGGCAACGACGATATCGCCAACCTCCAGCCCCGCCCGCGCGGCCGGGCCGTTCGGCGTCAGACCGCTGATGATGACCCCCGATGGACGGTCGAGGCCCAGGCTGCCGGCAAGCTCCCGCGTGACGGCCTGCGTTTCCGCGCCCAGCCAGGGCCGGACGACGCGCCCCGCCGCCGCGCTTTGCAGGAACTGGCGCACCATGTTGACCGGGATCGCGAAGCCGATGCCGTTGGAGCCGCCGGAGCGGGAATAGATGGCGGTGTTGACGCCGACGAGGCTGCCGTCGAGGCCGAGGAGCGCGCCGCCCGAATTGCCCGGATTGATGGCGGCATCGGTCTGCAGGAAGAACTGATAGTCGGAAATGCCGACGCCCGTCCGGGCGATGGCGGAGACGATGCCGCTCGTGACCGTCTGGCCGACGCCGAAGGGATTGCCGATGGCGACGACGATGTCGCCCACTTCGGTCCGCTCCGAATCGCCGAGCGCCACCGTAGGTAGCGTCGCGCCGCGCGGATCGACCTGAAGCAGCGCGAGGTCGAGTTGCGGATCGGTAAAGAGCAGCTTTGCGGCATATTCGCGCCGGTCGGCCAGCGCGACGAGGATCTCGTCGGCCCCCTGCACGACGTGGTTGTTGGTGATGACGAGGCCATCCTCGCCGACGATGACGCCGGAGCCGAGCGACTGTTCGGTACGCGGCGGTGCTGACATGCGGCCACGGCCGAAGAACTGGTCGAAGAACGGCGTCATCGACCGCTGGCGCGCGCGCCGCGCCGTGTAGACATTGACGACGGCGGGCGCGACGTCCTTCACGAGCGGCGAATAGGAAAGGAGCACCTCTTCCTGACTGCCCGGCAAGCGGCGACTCTCGTCCATATCTTCGGAAAGACCGTCCAGCAGCTCGTTCTGATCCGCGAATAATGGCGCTTCGGCGGCCGCATCCTGCGCCCTGGTTTCGGTCCAGGCGAAGGCAAACGCGATGCCGGCCAGCAGGCCGCAGATGAGAATCAGAAGACGGCCTGAGTTCATGGACAAGGTTCCTTCTCGTTCGTCTCGTCCCGCACCGGCCCCATCGCCCTTACGAATTCGGTCAGCCACGGCCCCCGCCGCCGCGCGCGCAGGCGCTCGCCGGCGACGACCTTGCCCACCGCCTTGAAGCAGCTGTCGAGGTCGTCATTGACGAACACGTAGTCATATTCCGGCCAGTGGCTGATTTCGTCCGCCGCGCGGGCCATGCGGCCGGCGATGACGGCCTCGGTATCGGTACCGCGATCCCTGAGGCGCCGCTCCAGCTCCGCCATCGATGGCGGCAGCAGGAAGATTGAGACGATGTCGTCGCGCATACGCTGCTTCAATTGCTGCGTACCCTGCCAGTCGACATCGAACAGCATGTCGTTCCCTGCCGCCAGCGCCGCCTCGACGGGCGCGCGCGGGGTGCCGTAGCGATGGTCGAAAACGTGCGCCCATTCGATCAACGCATCATCCGCGACGAGCTGATCGAAGCCGTCATCCGTCACGAAATGATATTCGCGGCCGTCGACTTCACCGGGGCGGGGCGGCCGCGTCGTCGCGCTGATGGAGACGCGCATGTCGGGTTCGCCCGCCAGAAGCAGACGCGCCATCGTGCTCTTGCCGGCGCCGGATGGCGATGACAGCACGAACAAGATGCCGCGCCGGGGCGCTATTGCCGTCGACATGATGTTCGCCAGCTAGCCAATCATGGTCTCCGGCCGGACCACTTCGCGGAACCGCGCTTCGGAGATCAGGTCGAGCTTCAGCGCCGCTTCCAGAAGGGTGGTACCCTCCTTGTGCGCCGTCTTCGCGATGGCGGTGGCGTTGTCGTATCCGATTTCGGGCGCCAGTGCCGTCACCAGCATCAGCGACTTCTCGACGAGTTCGGCGATGCGTTCGCGATTGGGCTCGATGCCGTCGATGCAGCGGTCGGTGAAGCTGACGGCCGCATCGCCCAGCAAACGGATCGACTGCAGCACATTGTAAGCGATCACCGGCTTGAAGACGTTCAGCTCCATGTGACCCTGTGCACCGCCCACGGTAATCGCGGTGTGATTGCCCATGACCTGCGCCGCGACCATGGTCATCGCCTCGGCCTGGGTCGGATTGACCTTGCCGGGCATGATCGAGGAGCCGGGCTCGTTCTCGGGCAGCTGGATTTCGCCGAGGCCCGACCGTGGGCCCGATCCGAGCAGCCGCATGTCATTGGCGATCTTGTTGAGGCTGACGGCGAGGACGTTAAGCGCGCCCGACAGTTCCACCATCGTGTCGTGCGTCGCCAGTGCCTCGAACTTGTTGGGTGCGGTTTCGAAGGGGAGGCCGGTCAGATCCGCAACCTCCTTCGCGAAATCCTCCGCAAAGCCGGCGGGCGCGTTGAGGCCGGTTCCAACGGCTGTGCCGCCCTGCGCCAGCCGGTAGACGCGCGGCAGGGTCGCCTCCACGCGGTCGATGCCGTCGGCGATCATCTGCGCATAGCCGGAAAACTCCTGGCCCAGCGTGACGGGCGTCGCGTCCTGCATGTGCGTGCGGCCGATCTTGACGATTTCTTCGAAATCATCGGCCTTCTGTTCGAGCGCGCCGCGCAGATGTTCGAGCGCGGGAATCAGAAGCGAATTGATTTCCCGCGCCGCCGCGATGTGCATGGCGGTGGGGAAGGTGTCGTTCGACGACTGGCCGCGATTGACGTGATCGTTGGGGTGAACGGGATCCTTGCCGCCGCGCGTGCCGGTCAGGATTTCGTTGGCGCGGCCGGCGACCACTTCGTTCGTGTTCATGTTCGACTGGGTGCCCGACCCGGTCTGCCAGACGACGAGCGGAAATTCCGCGTCGCGTTCGCCGTTCGCGACCTCTTCCGCGGCGGTCTGGATCGCCTTGGCGAGCTTTCCATCCAGGCCGGCACGTTCGTTGACGATGGCGGCGGCGTGCTTGACAATGCCGAGCGCGCGAATGAGCGGGACGGGCATGGTTTCGTTGCCGATGGGAAAATTGCCCAGGGAACGCTGCGTCTGCGCCCCCCAATAGGCGCCCTTCGGCACGTCGATCGGCCCGAAACTGTCGGATTCGCTACGAGTTTCGTCGGTCATGTCATCACTCTCAGAATCTTATGGGGAAGGGCGTTGTCGGGGCACCTGTGGCGCGTCGTACCGGCGCGTCCGCCTCTATTTCTTGCGGAAATCGACCGCAACGACGTTGTCGCCTTCGGTCTGTTTGCCATCGTCGGCGCCGGCCGCCGGATCCTTCGCAGTGCTGTCCTTGTTGGCCGCTGCCCCAGCGTTCGAGTCGCCAGGCGACACCGATTTCAGCGCGGCCTTGGGGAGGTCGGGCGGCGGGAACTGCAGCGCGAAGTCGACGGACGGATCCACGAAACCGACGACGGCGTCGAACGGTACGGCGAGCTTTGCCGGTACCTGATTGAAGCTGAGGCCGATTTCGAATCCTTCGCGCGTCACCTTGAGATCCCAGTAGCGGTGCTGGACGACGATGGTCATTTCCTCCGGATAGCGTTCCAGAAGATGGGGCGGAATGTCGACGCCGGGCGCGCGCGTCTTGAAGGCGATGTAGAAATGATGCTTGCCGGGCAGCGCGCCTTCCGACGCGATATTGGCCAATGTCAGGTAAACGACGCCGCGAAGGGCATTGGGGACATATTCATCATAGGGAATCAGGCTGTCGGGGGGCGTGTCGTCGGTCATACCACCTAGGTGGCGGACGCATAGGATAGGGTCAAGCCGCGAGCCGCTTGCAAAAACGGGGCGCATGGAGGAAGCGGCGTCCCAGCGGGGCGCGGGAACGGGGAATCGTCTGATGATTGCCGAACCGGTGCGTGACCGTCCGCTCGATGATTCCCATTTTTCGCTCTATCTCGACCTCTGCCGGTTTCTGGCGGCGTTGGCGGTTCTGCTGGGCCATCTCCACTTCGACGGGTTCGCGGCGGCCGCGATCTGGCATCAGTTCAGCCACGAAGCGGTCATCATCTTTTTCGTCATTTCCGGCGTCGTCATCGCGCACAGCGCCGAAGGTCGCAGTTGGCAGGCCTATCTCGCTGCGCGGGCCAGCCGCCTTTACGCCGTCATCATACCCGCGCTGATGTTCAGCATCCTGCTGGCGGGGTTCATCGGTCCCGGCTGGCCGGACGGTACGCAGAAGGTGGCGGAGTGGAAACTGACCGAACTGCCGCTGATCCTCGCCTTCCTGTCGCAATCCTGGCTCATCGGAGCGGAGATTCCGCTCAACCGGCCGTTCTGGTCGCTATGTTACGAGGCGTTCTATTATCTGATGTTCGCGCTCTACCTTTACGGCGGGCGCCGGCGATTCCTGTGGACCGGTATCGCCGCGCTGGTCGCCGGCCCGGCTATTCTGGCGCTGATGCCGGCCTGGCTTGCCGGGGTCTGGCTGCATCACCGGATCGTCGATCATCGCGTGCCCGTACCGAGGTCGGTCGCGGTCGTCACCATGGTCATGATCGTCGCCATCTGCGCCCTTCGCATTCCCGACCTCGTCAGCGCCTGGGTGTTTGAGCGGTATCCGATCTGGTATGTGCTCCGCAGCTCGACGCAGGTTCTGACCGATCTACCCATCGCCGCACTGTTCGTCCTGCACCTG
>JBCCAC010000308.1:0-3335 GCA_039815015.1 Pseudomonadota bacterium
CCAGCTTATGCTTGGTATGTTTTCATATGGAAGTTTTTTGTAATTTCTAGGTGAATGAATGAGTTCAGAGAAACGCTCCGAGAGGTTGATTCTCACAAATGGCTCGTCGGGATGATCGGCTGAGCCATCTACGATGTCCGCTGGAAACCGATACGAGTTGTTACTCGTTCTGATTTCAACGAATTTGTCCGTATCAGCGGACCCGCAGGACAATTGTGACAGAGCCGCAGCAATTGCACTGAACATGCCTATTCTCATCAACGCCGTTACCCCCTTTGGCAATATTCCGCTTCCCCAATTATTCCGATTTGGGGGCAGTTAATCACCTATGCAAATTCATCGCGCGAAAATCTTGATTGTCAAGATACAACAGACGAGTTCACAGAAATATTACTTACGCTTCCGTTATCGTTCGCCGCGCCCGACAGGTTCGGCAGCAGCGCGAGTCGTCCGACGTCGGCATCGTTGGGGGTGACGGACACGCCGGTTGTTTGGTCGAGGGCGAACCAGACGCTGGCCATGCCGCCGGTCGTTCCGTCGCCGCGCGTGAACGCGCCGGTCCAGGCGACGGTGTTGCCGGCGATCTCGCCGCCGTCCGGTGCCTTACGCCGCTGTGGTAGCCGCGTGCCTCCCGTGTGGGACCAGCCTGCGCGGGGCGATCAGGGTCCATCGGCAGCCGGGTCGGCGGTCCTGATGGGTGAGTTCGCCGTGCAGTTGCTGTGCGAGGTCGTTGACGAGAAGGAGGCCGAGACTGTTCTTCCGTCCGGCCCGCTTCGGGTCGAAGCCGGGGCCGTTGTCCTCGACCGTCAGGCGGATCCGGTCGCCCGCCATCGACGACAGGGTCACGCCGATGTGCCCGCCCGGCGCATGCTTGAACGCGTTGGAGACGAGCTCCGTCACGATGAGGCCGAGCGGCGAGGCGACGGCGGTGTCCAGTTTGACGGGTTCGATGGCCAGCCTCTCGATCTGGTCCTCGCCCCGGTGCGACCGCGCCATCGTCTGGACCAGGGGCACGAGATAGGCCTCGGCATCGACCTCGCTCGCTTCGCCGCCGCCCTCTCCGGCATCGGCGCCGTAAAGGAGGTTGTGCAGCATGGCCATCGCCTGCATCTGGCTGGCGAGCGCTTTCGATCCGGCGCTGTTGTCGCCGGCGTGGCGCCGCTGCAGGTTGAGCGTCGAGATGAGCAGCTGAAGGTTGTTCTTGGCGCGGTGTTGAATGTCCCTCGCCAGCACCGTCTGCGCGTCGAGCGAGTTGGCCAGCGTCGCGTTCAGGCGCCGCCGTTCGCGCGCCGTGCGGTAGAGGAGGGCGGCGCCGAGAGCGAGGAGCCCGGCGAGCGCCAGACTGCCGATGACGAGGAGGCGCTGGCGCGAGGCGCGAAGGTCCATGACGGCCGCCTCCTGCTCCAGATCCTGCAGCCGGGCGTCGCGGATGCGGTCGGCGAATTCGGCGCTGACGAGCGCCATTTCAAAGGTCTGACGCGTCGCCTCCATGCTGTCATCGACCTTGGCCTTGTCCCGGCGCAGGGCGAGGGCGCGCCGGCTGTTCCCCGTCGCCAGCGCGATGCCGATCTGAAGGTCGAGCAGGCGGGAGGCGAGCCGGTCGGCATCAGCAGGGAAGACGTTGGGGCTATCGCGTCCGCCCGCCTCCAGCACGGCCAGCTTCGCGACCAGGTCCCGTGCCTTCGCGATATCGCCGCGATCGATCGCGAAGCGGGCGCCATAGTCCAGACAGTCGATCTCCGGCGTCGGCAGGTCGATGCCGGTGACGGCCGCGATGCAGGTATCGATCAGACGCTCCGCCACGGTGCGGTCGCCGAGCCCGTCGGCCGCCAGAGCCTCCTGAAAGCTGTAGAGCGCCGTCAGTTCGCGCGGCACCTCTGCCGGGAACAGGGCGCGGCCGCGGGCCAGAACGGCCTGTGCGTCGCGCGGGCGGCCGTTGAGCGAGAAGGCGTAGGCGACCGCCGGGTAGATGCCGGGGTTCGCCCGCTCGCCGAGCAGCGCCTCGGTTTCCAGCGCCACGTCAAGCGCCTGCCGCTCGGCGCCATAGGCGATCAGAAGCTCGGTCTGGTTCGCGAGCGTCGCGATCAGGACGTCGGTCAGGCCGCGATCCCGCGCGATGTCGATGGCGCCGCGATAGGCATCGATCGCCTCCGCGATATCGCCGCGCAGGCGGTGGATCGTCCCGATATTGGTGAGCGTGCGCGCGATGGTCGCCGGCTCGTCCAGCCGGCGGGCGACACGGTTGGCAAGCCGCCCATAGGTCAGCGCCTCGTCCAGCCGGCCCTCCATGCCGTAGCCGATGGACACGAGGCGCGCCGCATGACTGTATTCCAGCGTATCCGGCGCGAGCTGCTCATCGAGATAGGCGACCGCACGTTCACGCCCGGCCACTGGATCGTCGCGAAGAAGCGCCCGGATCGCCTTCGCGTCGAACGGCGGCAGCGCCGCGGCGGCACTGGCGGGGGCCGATCCCAGGGAAATCAGGACCGTCATGCCGAACAGCAACAGGGGCATGGCGATATGGCGGAAAGCGGTCATCGATGTCTGCCGTTCCATCGGCATGGGGGTTCAGGCGCCGGTGCTACACGCAATGCCTGCGGATTTCGACCGCCGTGTGCCGGCCTGATGAATTTCGCGCATCGAGACGGGCTGGCGGAGCGGGTCGGCGTCGTCTCCCGTCGTCGCCGCACTTGGCGTATTCGGGCCAAGGACCACAGACGGCGTTTGTAATTCGATGCCTGGCGGCCTACATTTGCGGGCAGCTAACAGTCGCAAATGACGGCATCGGGCGCTTTTGCGGCTCCTTTTTCCTTCTGATCGCTACCGGACGCTCCCGCGGGTTTCGCCGAATGGTCGGCGGCCGTGGGTCAAGACTGAAAAAGGAATGACGACTATGCCCGTGGGCACCGTGAAATTTTTCAACACCGAAAAGGGCTATGGCTTCATCGAGCCGGAAGGCGGCGGGGGCGATGCGTTCGTCCACATTACCGCCGTTCAGGCCGCCGGCATGATGACGCTCGATAAGGACCAGAAGGTCTCCTACGATCTGGAAGAGGATCGGCGCGGCAAGACGTCTGCGGTCAATCTGCAGAACGCGTAAGCCCGGCCAGAGACCGGGCCGAAGCCCGATCGAAACCGCCGTCCGTTCGCACACCGAACGGGCGGCGTTTTCGTGAAAGGCCGTTTTGCCGCCCAAGGGGTAGCGCTCGCCCGGGAGCTTCGTTAGACGCCCGGGCCTTGCCGGGTTTCCGTTGGAGCGGTGGCCGAGTGGTCGAAGGCGCACGCCTGGAAAGTGTGTAAAGGGTAACCCCCTTTCGTGGGTTCGAATCCCACCC
>JBCCAC010000413.1:0-2112 GCA_039815015.1 Pseudomonadota bacterium
CCCTTGACCCACAGAACCTCGACCTCTTCTCCGGTCAGTGGGTCGCGCTCGATGATTTTCGCCGAGGTGTTGCCGCCACCGAAATTCGTGACGGCGAGATCGGCGCCGAGAAGGTTGGAGCGATAGAGGAGGAGGTCCGCTTCGCCGGCACCGTCGATATCGGCGGCGTTCCAGAGCGATTCCGGAACGCGCAGCTTCGTTGATGACGCCATGGGTCGCGGAGACTCCTTAAAATTCGCCCTAAGAACTGGCCCGCCGCAGGTTGCGGTCATAAGATCGCTAAATCGCGCCACCGGTTCTTGCAATCAAAAACGATCATAAATAGTCATTTCGCGAGGGAGAGAGGTGCGAATGCCAGCGACCGCCGTCGTCGACATGGGCAAGACGCATACGCGCCTGCATCTTTTCGAAGATGCCGCCGCAGCCGGGCATATCGTCGACCGCTGCGTGACGCCCTACATCGAAGGCGAGGACTATCCCTGTCTCGATGAGGAGGCCGTCTGGGCATGGATGCGCAACGCGTTCGCCGACGCCAGCGCGCATACCGCCATCGCGCGCGTCATCGTCACCACCCACGGGGCTGCGGCGGCATGTGTGGCGGCGGACGGATCCCTGTCCGCGCCCATCATGGACTATGAGGCCGAGATTCCCGGGCCTGTTTCCACGGCCTATGAAGCCGAACGTCCGACGTTCGCGGAGACGGGCTCGCCGTCGCTCCCTGCCGGTCTCAATCTCGGGCGACAGCTTGCCTGGCAGGCGGCGCTCGGCCAGCTGGACCGGGCGCGCCATATTCTTACCCTGCCGCAATATTGGGCTTGGAAGCTCTGCGGCGTCGCGGCCGGCGAGCTGAGTGCCCTCGGCTGCCACACCGATCTTTGGCGCCAGGATGGCGAGGGACCGTCCAGTCTCGCGCAAGACCGGGGCTGGGCGCGGCTCTTGCCCCCGCTTGCCGGTGCCGGTGATGTCCTCGGGACCGTCAGCGCCGAGGTGCAGGCATCTACCGGTCTGACGGCGGACTGTCAGGTGCATTGCGGCGTGCATGACAGCAACGCGGCGCTTTATGCGATGGCGCGCGCCACGCAGCGGTTGCGGCTCGCGGACCCCCTGTTCATTTCCACCGGCACCTGGTCCATCGTCATGGCGCCGGGCCGGCCGGCGACGGCACTCGATCAGACGAAGGATACGCTGACCAATATCGCCGTCGACGGCCGCACCGTACCGACCGCCCGGTTCATGAGCGGCCCCGAATATGCCGTCCTCGCCGGGACGGAGAAAGGATCGCCACCTGAAATCGACGGCATTCAGCAAGCGATCGATCGGCGCGCGCTGGTCACGCCGAACCTGACCGGCGACATCGCCGGCGGTCCGTTTGCGGGCCGGATCGGCCGGATCGAACCCGCCAGTGCCGACGACCGGCTCAGACGGGCGCTCGCTGCCCTCTACATTCCGCTGATGTGGGATAAAATGCTCACCCTCGTCGCGCCGGGGGAGCGGCGCGCGCCGATCGTCGTCGAAGGACCGGCGGCGACGCCGGAAATGACCGGCGTCCTGGCGGCGCTGCGGCCGGATGCGGCGGTCTACCGCTCGGAAGACGAAATCTCACCGGCCTTGGGCGCCGCGTTCCTGGCGGACGCGACGTCCGCATCGCGCATGCCCGCCCTTTCGGCCATAGCTGCCATTCGCCTGGACGGCCTTGATGCGTACAAGGCCGCGTGGCGGAAGGCGGTTTCATTGCCCTAGAGGCCGTTGGAGACCGAACGCCCTGACGGCACCGTCGAAAAGGAAACTGGAGCGGGCGAAGGGCTCCCATAATCCAGAAAAACCGCTCCAGATCAAATCGTTATCCAGCGCCAAACCGCGATTTGTGCCACAGTTTGCACTCAGATTGTTGCACAATCGAGAAGCAATAAACAGCCCGCGTTTGCCGCATTTTTCTACCAGCGCTCGGGGCAATGGCGAGAAGTCCAATCCTTAGATGTCGCTGCTCTCGATCGACGGCTCGGCCTGCCCTGACCATGTAAAGCGGAGCCGTTGACCCTTCCGCACGTTGTTGACGAGCGCAGGGCGGAAGCAGCCAAGGCAGGTTCCATCGGCGTCTCGCGCACTCGGATA
>JBCCAC010000203.1:0-5001 GCA_039815015.1 Pseudomonadota bacterium
TCGTGCGGCAGCGGTGCGGCCATTTCACCTTATCGAGACGATGCGGTTTCATCCCGACGAGGGCATGGCACTTCTCGGGCATCACATGCAGCGCCTGGCGGCGTCTGCCGAGCGGTTGGGCTTCACCTGCAATCACCACGAGATCCGCAATTTCCTGCAGGTTCTCGTCGGCCGCGAAACCCGGCCGCGCCGCGTGAAGCTGACGCTTGCGCGCGACGGCGCACATGCCATCTCGATTACCGACCTGCCGGCGACATCCGTACCCATGGACGTCGTCGTCGTGCCGCTGCCGGTGGACGCCGATGACTGGCGACTGTCGCACAAGGTCAGCGATCGCGATTTCTACGATATTTCGCGTCGCAATGCGGGCACGGACGAAGTGCTGTTCCATCGGCCCGACGGTCTGTTGACGGAGGGCAGCTTCACCAGCCTTTTCGTGAAACGTGACGGCAGGCTGCTGACGCCGCGTCTCGAAACGGGGCTGCTTCCGGGTGTGCTGCGCGCCGATCTGATCGAGAAGGGTGACGCCATCGAAGCCGACCTGACCGCTGACGATCTCGATGGTGAGATCTTCGTCGGCAATGCCCTGCGCGGACTCGTGCCAGCAGTCCTTGTTGCGAGGCGCAAGGACGCGGCCTAAGCGCTCCGACGAACTTGATCTTCGACCTCGCTTAGGAAAGTCCGACCCATGCGCCTTCTTTCACAGGCCATCGACCGCATTGCGCCGTCCGCGACGGTCGGCGTCAACACGCGCGCCAATGAGCTAAAGGCCGAAGGACGCGACGTTATTACCCTGGCGGCGGGTGAACCTGACTTCCCCGTCCCCGATCATGCGAACGAGGCCGCCATTCAGGCCATTCGCGACGGCAAGTCGAAATATACCGCGCCCGACGGCACGCCCGAACTGAAGGACGCCATTCGCGAAAAATTCGCGCGCGACAACGGCCTCGATTTCGCGCGCGACGAGATCACCGTCAATGTCGGCGGCAAGCATACAATTTTCAACGCGATGCTGGCGACGCTCGATCGCGGCGACGAGGTCGTCATCCCGGCGCCCTTCTGGGTCAGCTATCCGGATATCGTCAGCTTTGCCGGCGGCACCCCCGTTATCGTCGAATGTCCCGCATCGGCCGGATTCAAGATGACGCCCGCACAGCTCGATGCGGCCATCGGCCCGAAGACGAAGTGGCTGATTTTCAATTCGCCGTCCAACCCGACGGGTGCCGCCTATGACCGCGGCGAGATCGAAGCCTTGGCCGAGGTGCTTCGCCGGCATCCGCACGTCTGGATCCTGACCGACGATATTTACGAACACATCACCTACGATGATTTTCGCTTCCATACGCTCGCCGCCCTGGCGCCCGATCTGAAGGACCGGATCCTGACGATGAACGGCGCGTCGAAGGCCTATTCCATGACGGGCTGGCGCATCGGCTTCGCGGGCGGTCCGAAGCCGCTCATCAAGGCGATCGGCAAGCTGCAGTCGCAGTCCACAACCAATCCCTGCGCCATCGCGCAGGAGGCGGCGCGTGCGGCGCTGATCGGACCGCAGGACTTTCTGCAGGCGCGTGCGGAAAGTTTCCGCAAACGCCGCGACCTCGTTCTCTCCATGCTGGGGCAGATCGACGGATTGCAGACCGTTCGTCCGGACGGTGCCTTCTACGTCTATCCCGATTGTTCCGGCCTCATCGGGCGCCGTACGCCGGCCGGCAAGACGCTTGAGACGGACGAAGACGTCGTTACCTATTTCCTGGAAACCGAGGGCGTCGCGGCGGTGCATGGTGCCGCCTTCGGTCTCAGCCCGGCCTTCCGCATTTCCTACGCCATTGCGGAGGACGTGCTGGAAGATGCGCTGTCCCGCATGCAGCGCGCCTGCGGACGTCTGACCTGACGCGCTTTAACCGGCAGGCGCCGCCGGATCTTCGGCCATAACTGTGGGCGGAGTGGTGCCGATCCAGTCGGCGATATCGGCCGTGATCCGGTTGGTCGCGACGCCCAGCGCCTGCGCGACGACCGGTCCCGTTTCCGCACTGACCGGTTCGGTCGCTTCGAACCGCCGCGTGCCGACGAGGCCGGTCTCGATCGAGGTTAGCACGGCGTCGTAGCGCACGATGACCTGCGGCGCCGCACGGGCGTCCAGGCCGAAATTCATCAGTTTCCCGGAAAGGCGCAGGGCCGGCAGCACATCGACATTGCCTTCATCGAGCGCCGGCCGGCCGGTACGCGCCTCGACCGTATCTGCCAGTACGCGGTGGAACAGGAAGTTCGGCTGCTCGATCCAGCTGGCGGCGACCAGATATTGCAGCTCATTATCCTCGACGATCACGGGAATGCGCGTCGTTCTGAGCGCGCCCGGCACGCTCGGCAGGACGATCAGGACGGGGCCGCCGTCGAGCGTCGTCGGTGTCTCGACCGAGGAGGTCAGGGTCAACAGGCTGTCGGCGGGCTTCGCATTGCCGCCGATCTGGACGAGCGGCCCACAGGCACCGAGCGCCAGAAGTGCGGTCGCCGTCAGCCAGCGCGAAGATGTGGCGCACGCGCGCAAAATGGTCACTGACGAGCCTCCGGATCATAAGCGGGCAGGGTGCGGCCGCCCAGTATTGCGCCCGCCGGATCCTCATCCAGCTTCGCGGCGACGGCACCCAGCGATGACGACACAAGTCTCAGATCGCGCAGCAGAAGGTCGACCTCAGGCAGCGTCTGTGCCTGAACGTGCACCAGCGTTCTGTTCGTCTCGTTCGCCGTGCCTTCCAGTTTTGCGAGCGTGGCGTCAGCCTGCGCCAGGGTCGCCTGTAGCTGCGCCATGGTGGGCGCGCCATTTTCTTCGATCAGCGCATTTGACGTACCGGCAAGCGTCGCGATCTGATCGGCGGCGCGCGATGCGTTTTCGAGGGCGGCACGCGCAGAGCGCAAGGTGCCGGCGATTTCCTCGTCATTGTCAGCGAGTGCCGCCGTCACGACTTCCAGATGCTCCAGAATGCCGCCGATCTGCGCCAGGTTTTCGTCGCTCAGAACCAGCGTCAGGCGCTCCGTCAGCGTCGAAACGCGGTCGAGCAATTGCGGCGCGGCGTTGAGGAGGGAGTCGAGCGTGCCCGGTTTTGTCGGGATGACTGGCGCCCCGAACTGCCCCTTTTCCGTGATGGGCGGCGCGCCTCTGACGGCGCCGTCGAGCGTAACGATGGCGACGCCGGTAAAACCGACGGACGAGAGGGTCGCCGTGGTGCCCTCAAGGATCGGCGTTTCATTGCTGACCACGATGCGTACGCGCACGAATTCCGGCGAATCCGGCAGGATGGCGATGCGCTTGACGCTGCCGACGGGAACGCCGGAATAATTGACGGCACTTCCGGAGGCGAGGCCGCTGACCGATTGAAAGAAGACGTCATATTCCTTCTGTCCGCCGGTATCGAAGCGGGCGATCCACAATATGAACGCGAAAAGACCGATCAGGATCGCGATCGCGATGGTCCCGACGAGTATGTGGTTGGATTTGGTTTCCACCTGTTATGCTGCCTTCTCGTCGCCGGGATCGGTACGCTGGCTCTGAAGGGCGGTGCGTCCGCGCGGCCCTTTGAAATATTCCTGTATCCAGGGATGGTCGATTTCAAGCAGTTCCTTGATCGGCGCCGCCGCGAGAACTTTTCTGTCCGCAAGAACGGCGACCCGGTCGCAGATCGTGTACAGCGTATCGAGGTCGTGCGTGATCAGGAAAACCGTCAGACCGAGAACGTCCTTCAGTTCCAGGATCAGTTCGTCGAATGCGGCGGCGCCGACGGGATCGAGGCCGGCGGTCGGTTCGTCGAGGAACAGAAGCCTGGGGTCGAGCGCCAGCGCGCGCGCCAGCGCCGCGCGTTTGCGCATGCCGCCCGACAATTCGCTCGGATATTTCGGACCCGCTTCCGGTCCGAGACCGGTCAGGCCGATCTTGTAGCCGGCGATCTCGTCCATCAGCTTGGGCGTCATCTTGTGGAATTCGCGCATGGGCACCTGCACGTTTTCCGCGACCGTCAGCGTCGAAAACAGCGCGCCGTTCTGAAAGAGCACGCCGAAGCGGCGGCGCACTTCCAGTTCCTCCTTCTCCGCCAGGCCCGAAACGGGCTTTCCGAAGATGTTCACGCAGCCGCCGACAAACTCCTGCAGGCCCAGTATGGAGCGCATCAGTACCGTCTTGCCGGTGCCCGAGCCGCCCACGACCCCGATGATCTCACCGCGCTCGACTTCCAGATCGAGACCGTCATGGACGACCTGTTCGCCAAAGCGGTTGACGAGGCCCTTCACCTCGATGATCGGGCCTTTGCGTTCGTCGTCGATCAGGTCGACCGTATCTTCACCGCGCGCCATGGCTCAGATCCAGCCTAGCGCGGTGAAGAAGATGGCGAAAAAGGCATCGAGCACGATGACGAGGAAGATGGCCTGCACGACGGCGGCGGTCGTTCGCGTGCCGACCTCCTCGGCGTTCCCGCGCACCTGCATGCCCTGGAAACAGCCGGTTACCGCGATGATCACGCCGAAGACAGGCGCCTTGATGAGGCCCATGTAGACGTCCGTGATGGGTACGACCTCCTGCATGCGGCCCAGGAAGATCGCCGGCGCGATACCGAGATCGATCCAGGCAATCAGAGTGGCGCCGATGATGGCCATGATCGCGCCGTAGAAGGCGAGGAGCGGCATGGCGATCACGGTCGCGATCAGCCGGGGCAGCACCAGAACCTCGATCGCCGGCATGCCGATCGTGCGCATGGCATCTATTTCCTCGGCCAGCTTCATGGAGCCGATCTGCGCGGCGAACGCGCTGCCGGATCGGCCGGCGACCATGATCGCCGTCATCAGGACACCCAGCTCGCGAAACGTCAGTCGTCCGACCAGGTTCGTCACGAAGACTTCGGCGCCGAACTGGCGCAATTGCACGGCGCCCTGCTGTGCGACGACGATACCGACCAGGAATGTCATCAGACCGATAATGCCGAGCGCGGAAACGCCGACCGTATCCGCCTGCGCAAA
>JBCCAC010000173.1:0-5812 GCA_039815015.1 Pseudomonadota bacterium
CCGGCGCGATTCGGGCGTCGAGCCGCGCGATCGCGCCGACATACTGATCGATCGCGCCCGGTCGCGGACCGACCTCAACAAGATCGATCTGGCGCGCGCGGATCTTCTGGAGGCGACGCAGCTGGCCCCCAAAAATCCGTTCGGCTGGCTGCTGCTGGCGTCGGCCGAGCGGCGCGCGGGCAATCTGACCGGTTCGGAATCGGCGATCAAGGAAGCGCTGCGACTGGCGCCGGACGACCCCGAAATCGCGCGCGAGGCGAGTCTGATCGCCGCGAGCGAGGTGGAATAACAGAGCAGGCTGGCAGAAGGCGCGATCCCGCGGCCGGTTATGTGCGGGTCAGACGTCCCGCACACGGCCGCGCAACGCCTTTTTGCGGCCGCGCATCACCTTGCCGTCGGTTCGTTTCGTGCGGGCGGCGCGGCTGGGTTTCGTCTTCACGCGGTAGGTCGGTGCCCGCGCCGCGCCCTGCAACAGCGCCTCCAGCCGTGCCCGCGCGTCCTGACGGTTCGCCGCCAGCGTCCGGAACCGCTCGGCGCGTATGACGATCTCGCCACCGGCGGTCAGCCGCCGGCCCGCCGCGGCGGCCATGCGGCGCTTCATGGCGGCGGGCAGATCGGCGGCACGAAGGTCGAAGCGCAGCATGACGGCGGTTGCGACCTTATTGACGTTCTGGCCGCCCGGCCCCGATGCGCGCACGAACTGTTCGGATATGAGATGATCGGGCAGGCTGTGCCCGCGCCCGAGATCGATGGGCATGGCGCGCCCTTCGCCTAGCCGGCCGCCCGTGCCGCAAGCGTATCGCGGAGGGGCGCGAGATCGTAACCGGCCGCGCCCGCCAGTCTGACCAGTTCGTCGGCATCGCGCCCCGCGTCCGCTTCCGCCAGCGCCCATAGCGTCGTCGAGCGGGTGCCCGACCGGCAGAACAGGAACGCCGGTTGTCCCACCTCGTCGAGCGCGGCCCGCATTTTTGCGATCAGCGCATCGGTCAGCGGCTCGCGGCCTAGCGGGACGTGGATGCAGGCAAGGCCCACCGCCGCCGCCGCGGCCGCGATCTCCGCATGGGCAGGCTGGCCGGATTCCTCTCCATCGGGGCGATTGTTGACGATACCGACGAAGCCGGCATCGCGGATCGCCGCCATGTCGGCCGGCAGGATTTGGGGTGCCGCGGCGGCGCGATCGTCGAGCGGGCGGTAAAGATCGGTCATGACCGGCTTTGTGCCAGAGCGGCTCCAATCTGGCCAGCATATGCGGTTCGACCGACAGGATCTTCCATCCATCCGGTCGGTAGCATTTCATTAACCATGTTCTTTCGAGACGTCGTGCTGCCCGCTCGATCCGGCGCGGCATCGCTTGTCGCGTCCCGGATGCGTCATGACCTAGGTCGCATCATGATCCTGAGCGGCGATGACGAAAGCCGGCGGAGGGCGGGCCGTCGACAGGATGAATTCTATTCAAAGGTGTTTGTGAATGTATCGTATCAGTATGATTTTCGGGGCTGTCGCCCTTCTTGCGACGACGTCCGCCATGGCCGCCACGCTGAAGGTCGGCGCCGGCCGCGCCTACACCTCGCTCGCCGCCGCGGCCGGTGCGGCCGCATCGGGCGACGTCATCGAAATCGACGCCGGCATTTACGATCGGGGCGCCACATGGACGGACGACGATCTCGTCATCCGGACCGCGCCCGGCGCCGCGCCGGGCAGCGTCGTCGTCCGCAACGGTACGGTGGGCGGCAAGGGCCTGTTCGTCACGAAGGGTAACAACATCACCGTCGACGGCATCGCCTTCGAGGGCGCCTTCGTGCCCAGCCGCAACGGCGCCGGCATTCGCGCCGAAGGCATCGGCCTTACCGTTCTCAACAGCCAATTTTCCCGTTCACAGCACGGCATTCTCGCGACGGGGCCGGAGGTGGCGGACAATGTGCTGACGATCCGCAATTCAAGCTTCGATGATTTCCGCCGCGCGCCGGGGGACAGCTCGCTGACGCACGCGCTTTATGTCGGCAAGTCGATCGGCGAACTGGTCGTCGAGGGATCGACCTTTTCCCGCGTCGAGGCCGGTCATTACATCAAGTCGCGCGCCGTGCAGACGACCGTGCGCGGCTCGACCATCGACGATCGCGGCGGCCGTGGCAGCTATCTGATCGAGACGCCCGAGGGCGGGCAACTGATCGTCGACGACAATGTCCTCATCAAGGGCGCGAATGCCGGCAATCCGATCGCCGTCGCGCACGGGTTCGAACGCAACAAGGGCGGCGATTTCGTCAATCCGGACGGGTTCGTCTTCGTCGGCGACAATCGCTTCACCAATTACAAGTCCGGCAACGTCACCTTCGTCGACAATCGCAGCGACACCACGGCCGAACTGCACGAAAACACGATGACCGTCACGACCGGCAATCTGACGCTCGTCGAGGGCGATCATGTCGTGACGCGCGACGAGGACCAGAACGAAGCCATCGAGACGGGTGCCGTCGGCGGGCTGCCGCCGGTCGATCGCATATCGCTGCCGGCGGCTTACGGAGAGGATGTGGCCCGCGCGCGTCTGGACGATATTCCCGTGGCGGCCGTCCCGGCGCCGCCCGCGCTCGGCCTGCTGGCGGCCGGCATCTTCGGGATCGTCGCGATGCGCCGGCGGCGTCGCGAGGAACGCCGTCCGGCCTGAGGCATTGGGGAGCGGCATCGATCTCGTTCACTGCCGCCGGAGCCTGTTATGTCAGCCAATCCTCTCTTCGCGTCGTTCGATCTGGGGCCGACGCCGCTTTCGAACCGCGTCGTCATGGCACCGATGACGCGGGGGCGGGCGCATGAGGATCATGTGCCGACCGATATCATGCCGGCCTATTATGCCGAGCGCGCGGGTGCGGGCCTGATCGTCACGGAAGCGACGGGCGTCAACCGGACCGGCCTGGGCTGGTACCGCGCGCCCGGCATCTGGACCGACGCGCAGGCCGAGGCCTGGAAACCCGTGACGGACGCCGTTCATGCAGAAGGCGGCCGCATCTTCCTGCAATTGTGGCACATGGGCCGGGTCGTCCTGCCCTTCTATCTGGACGGCGAACGTCCGGTCGGCCCGTCGGAGATCGCCGCGGACGGCAAGGGCTTCCTCCCGGCGGCGGATGGCAGCGGCCTGGCGCAGGATAGCTATGCGGTGCCGAAGGCGATGAAGCAGAGCCATATCCGCCGAACGGTCGACGATTATGCGGCCGCGACGAGGCGCGCGATGGCGGCGGGTTTCGACGGCGTCGAGATCCACGGCGCCAATGGCTATCTGATCGACCAGTTCCTGCGCGACGGGTCGAACCGGCGCCAGGATGATTATGGCGGCACGCTCGCCAACCGGCTGCGCTTTCTGAAAGAGGTCGTCGCGGGCGTCACGGCCGAAGCGGGCGCGGACCGCACCGGCCTGCGCATCAGTCCGACGAATGGCTTCAACGATATGACCGACAGCAACCCCGCCGCGCTGACGGCGGCCATCGGTCAGGTCGCCGAGGACGCCGGGCTCGCCTATGTCCATCTGATCGAACCGATCAATGACGGTTTCATGCGCAAGCCCGAGACGCCGGTGCTGGACGACCTGAAGCGAACCTGGACGGGGCCGGTCATGCTGAACGGCGGTTATGAGCGTGACAGTGCGCGTGCGGATCTGGAAAACGGCAAGGCCGACCTGATCGCGGTGGGCCGGCCCTTCATCGCCAATCCCGACCTCGTCCACCGCTGGCGTCAGGATCTGCCGGAAGCGGAGGGCACGCAGGCGCTGTTCTACTATGGCGGCGAGAACGGCTATTCCGACTATCCCGCCTTCGACGAGGAGAAGATGCTGGCGGGCTGATTCGGGTGAGCGGACCGAGGAGCTCTACAGAAAGAGATGTTCACCATCCCGAGCGCAGTCGAGGGACGCACGATGCCGCAACTTGGTGCGTCCCTCGACTGCGCTCGGGATGATTAGGTGTCGTATTGGGATGATCAGGTGCTGCGTTCGAGCCGAAGTCCGTACCCGAACGCGGACCTTCAGCCGTCCTGTGCGGCGATCCAGGCGTCGATATTCGCCTCCAGCACGTCGAGCGGTACCGGCCCCGACAGGAGCACGGCGTCGTGGAAACCGCGCCAGTCGAACGGCTCTCCGCGCGCTTCGGCCGCCGCCATGGCGCGGCTGCGCAGCTCCATGATCTTCAGCTTGCCGATCATGTAGGCGGTCGCCTGGCCCGGATAGACGATGTAGCGTTCGATGGCCTTGCGAATGTCGCCGTCGGGATTGGGCGTGTTCTCGGTCAGGTAGGCAATCGCCTTTTCGCGGCTCCAGCCCTTGTCGTGAATGCCGGTATCGACCACCAGCCGCGCGGCGCGCCACAGCTCCATGCCCAGCCGGCCGAAATCGCTATAGGGGTCTTCGTAGAACCCCATGTCCTTGCCGAGTTCCTCGGAATAGAGGCCCCAGCCCTCGGTATAGGCGGTGAAGCCGCCGAAACGGCGAAAGGCGGGCAGGCCTTCGGTCTCCACCTGCAATGCACGCTGAAGATGATGGCCGGGCTTCGCCTCATGATAGGCGAGGGCTTCCAGCTCCGTCTTCGACATGTTCCTGAGGTTGAAGAGATTGACGTAATACGTACCCGGGCGCGATCCGTCGGGCGTCGGCGCGTTGTAGAACGCTTTACCCGCGGACTTTTCGCGGAACGCCTCGACCGGCTTGATGATGAAATCCGCCTTGGGCAGATGACCGAAATAATCGGGCAGGCGGGCGTCCATGGCGGCCAGCTTCGCGCGCGCCTCCGCCAGATAGCTCTCGCGGTCCTGGTGGAAGAAACGCGGCTCCGTCCTCAGCATCTGGAAGAAATCCGCACGCGTGCCGGCAAAGCCGAGCCGGTCCATGATCTCCTGCATCTCGCCGTGGATTCGTCCGACCTGCTGCAGGCCGAGATCGTGCACTTCGGCAGCGGTCATATCCGTCGTCGTGTAATATTTCAGCCGCTCGGTATAATAGGCCGCGCCATCATCGAAGCGGTGTACGCCGTCGACCGTTCCGGCGCGGGATTCCAGCGCCTCGACGAAGGCGAGGAGGCGTTCATAGGCCGGCTTGACTGATGTGAGGAGTGCGGCCTCGCCCGCCGCGACCAGCGCCGCTTTTTCGGGTTCGGGAATGTCGAGGGCGGCGATCTTCGTCTTCAGATCCGCATAGAGCGCGGTGTCCGCGCCCGTCTTCGTGAAGGGAACGCCATCGAGGAGGTTCCGGATATCGTCCTTCAGATAGGCGAATACCCAGCGCGGCGGGATCGCGCCGCCATCGGCACGAATGCGGGCCTCTTCGATCAGCTGGTCCATCAGCGGCCCCACACCCTCCAGGCGGGACACATAGGCCTCAGCCTCAAACGCGTTCCGCACCTGATGGATGTTGATCAGGAAGGCGGGCAGCGCCGCCTGCTGCCCGCGTTGCTGATCGAACAGATAGGCGTTGCGGCGATAGGGGAACGCCGCCGCGCGGCGGACCATCATCGCCTCGAACAGGCGGTAGGAGGCGCGTGCCTCGTCCGACAGCGGTGCATCGGCGAAGTTACGGCGCATTTCGGCGAGATAGGCGAGATCCTCCTCGAACGCGGCGATGGCCGCGGCATCGGACACGTCGTTCCAGCGACCGTAATCCGCGTCGACGATGCCGCGCTGGGTCTTCAGCGTCGGTGCGCGCGCCAGGGTCGCATCGTTATAGCCTTCGAAGAATGCCGCCAGCGCGGCGTCAGCGGTGGCGGTGGCGGCCTCGTCCGTCTCCGTCATGGCCGGCGCCATGATCGGCTCGCTGCGTGACACCGGGGTCGGTTCGGCG
>JBCCAC010000423.1:0-1843 GCA_039815015.1 Pseudomonadota bacterium
CGGGGACGGCGTCGATGAAGCCCGCCCATGATCGGATCCCTGCCCTATGCCCCAGCTCATCCTTATCCGCCACGGCCAGTCGGAATGGAATCTCGCCAACCGCTTCACGGGCTGGTGGGACGTCGGCCTGACGGACAAGGGCACCGCCGAGGCCATCGAGGCCGGGCGGGCGATGGCGGCGGCCGGGATCGATTCCGACCTGACCTTCACCTCCTACCAGACGCGCGCGATCAAGACGCTCAACCTGGCGCTGGAGGCGATGGACCGGCTGTGGCTGCCCACGATCAAGGACTGGCGCCTCAACGAGCGGCACTATGGCGGCCTCACCGGTCTCAACAAGCAGGAAACGCGGGAAAAGCACGGTGACGATCAGGTGCACATCTGGCGGCGCAGCTTCGACACGCCGCCGCCGCCGATGGACGCCGGCAGCGACTATGACCTTGGCACCGATCCGCGCTATGCCGGCATCGACGTCCCCGCCTCCGAAAGCCTGAAAGACACGATCGACCGCGTCCTTCCCTATTGGAACGCCGCCATCGCGCCCGAACTGCGCGCCGGAAAGCGCGTCCTCATTTCCGCGCACGGCAATTCGCTGCGCGCGCTGGTGAAGCATCTGTCGGGCATATCGGACGAGGACATTACCGGCCTCGAAATCCCCACGGGCCAGCCGATCGTCTACGATCTCGACGACGACCTCAACGAGCGCGAACGCTATTATCTGAAGGATCGCGCCTGAACCGCAGCCGCCTGGGAGAGTCCGACATGGTCCCGTTTCGCCTGCTGATCGCGGCGCTTTATGCCGTCCTTCTGGTCTATACCCTGGTCGTTATCGGCAAGGACGGCATGGGCCTTTTGCCGATCTTCTTCGGCGACATCGCGGCGGTGCGCTGGCCGGGTCAGTTCAATCTCGATTTTCTGTGCTTTCTGGTGCTGAACGCGACGTGGCTGACCTGGCGGCATCATTTCACGCCGCTCGGCCTCGCCCTCGGCATTCTCGGTTTCTTCGGCGGGTTCGGCGTCCTCGGCATCTATCTGATCTGGGCGAGCGTGCGGGCAAAGCGCGATCCCGCGATTCTGCTGCTCGGCCCGAAGCGCGCGGCCGCGCGGCGCGGCGCAGCGTGAGGCCAGATCGCCCGATCGCCGCCGCGCTTACGGCACTCCTGATCGCATCTGCGGCGGCCGCCGAACCGCTCGCCTGGCCTACCTACGGCCCGGAAACGGACGCTCTTCGCATCGACGATGCGCGCGGCGGCCGCGACGCGTTCGTCAATGCGGTGCCCGATATCGTCGGACCGGTCGACGGCAGCGCGCGGCTGACCATCCTGACCGAGGGCAATCACTACCCGGTCCTGCTGCCGCTATTGTTCGAGCGGTTTCCGGCCTGGTGCGCGGACACAGGCCGCTGCGAAATCGCGCCGGACGATATTCTGGCGATCACCCTGCCGCAGGTCATGATCGTCGACGGTCTGACGGCCGGCGGTCTGCGGTTCGGCAATGCCCGCCTGCCGCTGCGACGGGACGGCGCCGTCTTCCCCGACCTCCTGATGCTGGGCGCAAACGCGATGGCGCGCGTCGACAGGCGTGGCCTGATCGAGGGGCCGGCGCGGATCTTTGCGCGCCATCGCGGGCTGGGCCTGCTCATCGACCGCCGCGCCGCGCCTAAGATCGCGTCTCTGGACGATTTCGCAGCAGCGTCTCTGCCATTCGTCATGGCTACGCCGAACGAAGCGGGTGCCCGGCGGCAATATCGGGCGACGCTTGCGGCGCTGCTGGGCGAGACGGATGCGAAGCGGGTCGCCGCCCGCGAAATCGCCGACTTTCCCGGTCGCGTCGCGATCCAGCA
>JBCCAC010000230.1:0-4421 GCA_039815015.1 Pseudomonadota bacterium
CCCCAAGCTGGAGACCTGCCTAAGCGCGACCGGAAAGGGCGTCGATGCCGCCGTCATCCTGGACGGCCGCGTGCCGCACGGTCTGCTTCTGGAAATCTTCACGCGGCGCGGGGCGGGTACGCTGGTAAAGTCGCCTTAGGGGACTTTTCGGTTTGCGAGCCGAGGCTCGCGATACCCATACGCTATACCGGTTCCTTTAGATCCGGGCCCGCCGCATCTTCCCTGGCCGTCGCCCGGCGCAGCGCCAGCATCGGCAGGATCATGACCAGGTTCAGCCCGCCGAACAGCGCCAGCACGTCGATTTCCCGCCAGCCCGCGCCGATCAGCTGCTGCGTCGTCAGCGCCGCCGCCACCATGGCCGTCGTATTGAGGACGTTGTTCCCCGCGATCGCCCGCGCGCGCGCCGCCACCGCGCTGCGCGTCTGGAGTATGGTGTAGAGCGGAACGATCAGCGTCCCGCCGCCGACCGCCATGACCGTCAGGTCGACGAGCACGCGCCACGCTGCCGGCCGCGCGAGAAATGCCTGTACGCCGTCGAGACCGCCGACGGGCGCAACATAGGATGTGACGGCGAAATAGAGATCGAGAGTGGCGAGGCTCATCAGCACAAGCGACATGGCCAGCGTGCGCGCGGTTACGGTGCCGGCCAGGATCTTGCCGATGACCAGCGAGCCCGTCGCCATGCCGATCGAGAACGCGGCCAGGAACAGCGTGGCGACCGGCTCCGTACCGCCCAGCTGCGACTTGACGAGCGGGATGAACAGGCTGGTGAAGACCGTGCCGAGCGCCCAGTACCAGCTGATGCCGATCGCCGACCAGAGGAGGGCGGGCACCCTGGCGACATAGGCGAGGACGCGAACCGTCGAGGCGGCGATGTTCCAGCTGACCGGATGATCGCCGGGGGCCGGCGGCGCCGGTGGAATGGCGAGCGAGAGGAGCCAGCCGCCGATCGCGACGACCATGATTCCGGCCATCGCCAGCTGCGGTGCGATCAGTCCGGCCGCGATCTGCCCCGTGAGGACGGCGAGAAACGTCGCCATCTCGACGAGCGCCGTACCGCCGGTCACCTCCTCCGGCTTCAGATGCTGTGGCAGCAGCGAATATTTCACCGGTCCGAAAAAGGTCGATTGCAGCCCCATGAGAAAGAGGATCGCCAGCATGCCGGGCACGGATTCCAGCGTGATGGCGGTGATGCCGGCACCCATGACGAGGATTTCGCAGAATTTGATGGTTCGCGCGGCGCGCGCCTTGTCGACCGCGTCGGCGACCTGTCCGGCGAGGCCCGAGAAGAACACGTAGGGCAGGACGAAGAGCCCGGCCGACAGTGCAACCAGCTGCGCCGCCTCGCCCGGCTGCGTTGCCAGGATCCGGTAGGTGATCAGGAACAGGAGCGTCGTGCGATAGAGATTGTCGTTGAACGCGTTCAGGAATATCGCGCCGAGAAGCGGGCCGAAGCGGCGCTTGGCAATCAGCGCGAACATGGATGGCGGCAATCGGACACGGGCCGCATCCTGCTATGCTGGCCGCGGAGCAGGCGCAAGTCTGGGCGCCCGGATCAGCGGCGATATCGGCACCGGGATCGGCACCGGGATCGGCCTTGCCCGGCCCCGTCTCGCATTCTAACCGCCGGTCCCATGACAGCGAACGAAACCATGTGGGTCGGCAAATATCTGTCCATACGGCGGCAGGGCCGATGGGAATATGCCGAACGGACGCGCGGCCTAGGCGCGGCGGTCATCATGGCGACCACGGACGCGGACGAGCTGGTCCTGATCGAAGAATATCGCGTGCCGCTTGGCCGCGCCTGCCTGAGCTTTCCTGCCGGCCTCGTAGGAGATGAGGGGGCGGGCGATAACGGGGTTGGCGATAACGGGGAAGCCGAGGATCCGGCGGCCAGCGCCCGCCGCGAGCTGGAAGAGGAAACCGGCTTTCGCGCGGCCCGTATGGAGCCGGTCGGCGCGTTCGCCTCCTCACCCGGTCTGACATCGGAGACCTTCACGCTGTTCCGTGCCACCGGCCTGACGCGCGTCGGCGAGGGTGGCGGTGTCGACGGTGAAGAGATCGTCGTCCGGCTCGTTCCGAAAACGGAGGTCGCCGCCGCCATCGCGGACGCGCGTGCGCGCGGTCTCGCTATCGATGTCAAGCTGCTGGCGCTGATGCGACTCCTCTGACGCTTGCCTGCCGCGCGCCGGAGCTTAGGAACCCCAGAATATGACCGACTTTCCCTCCGCACCCGACGGCGATCTGGTCGCCGCGCCGAACCGCGATGCCGCGATTCCAGACGACGTGCTGGCCGCAATCCGCACGCTGCTCAAATGGGCCGGCGACGATCCGACCCGCGAGGGGCTGGTCGACACGCCGGGCCGCGTCGCGCGCGCCTGGAAGGAATATTGCCAGGGCTATGACGAGGATCCGGGCGCGCACCTGGCGCGCACGTTCGAGGATGTCGGCGGCTATGACGAGCTCGTCCTGCTGCGCGACATCCCGTTTCAGTCGCATTGCGAGCACCATATGGCGCCGATCATCGGCAAGGCGCACATCGCCTATCTGCCCAAACATCATGTGGTGGGCATTTCGAAGCTCGCCCGGGTTCTCCATGGCTATGCGCGGCGCCTGCAGGTGCAGGAACGGCTGACGGCGGAGGTCGCGGACGCGATCTGGGCCGGGCTGAAGCCGCAGGGCGTCGCCGTCGTCATCGAGGCGACGCACGCCTGCATGACCGCGCGCGGCGTCCGGACGCCCGGCGTCACCATGACGACCAGCCGCGTCATGGGCGTCTTCAAGGACGACGAGAAGAGCCGCAAGGAAGTTCTGAGCCTGATGGGAATCGGATGACGCGCGAGATCAAACTCTATGGCTATGCAACCAGCCCGTTCGTCCGGAAGACCGGCTGTTTTCTCTATTATAAGGGCGTCCCCTTTACCCATGTGCCGGTCAATCCGCTGAACCCGGCCGAGACGATCGGCCATACGGACGGAACGGCGGTTCCGGTGCTGGAGATCGACGGCGAGTGGCGGCGGGAATCGTCCGATCACGCGCACTGGCTGGACGAACTCTATCCGGAAAAGCCGCTTTGCCCCGACGCGCATCGCGACACCGTCCTCGGCATCGACGCTTGGATTTCGGGCACGTTCCTGCCGGCGATCTTCCGGCCCGCCATTGACGGGGTTACGACGCTGGCGCAGCGCTTTCGCTTCTGGCGGCTGGCCGCGCTCGTCAGTGCGCACACGCCGCTGCCGGAACAGGTACGGCATCAATGGCCGAATTTCGTGTCGATGGCGCCGTTCATCCAGGCGATGGCGCAGCATATGGACCTCGACGAGCCGACCGCCGACATGCAGCGGCGGGTGATGGGCGAGCTGGCCGCCCATATCGGCGACGGACCGTTCATGGGCGGGCTCGATGCGCCGACGATGCTGGACCTCGCCGTCTTCCCGCAGCTGGTTTTCGGCTACATGTTCGGGCTGGAAGAGGAATTGAGCGCCGCCCGGCACCCGGTGATCGGGGCCTGGCTGAAGCGGGTGGCGGACCATCTGCCGCCCAATCCGACCCTGGTCGCCGACGAGATGCAGGTAAACGCCCTCGCCGACGGGCTCGGCTAGGGCCTTCATATGGCGCGAGACGAGAAGGGCCGCGCCGTTCCCAGCGGCCGCCTGTCGCGGCTCGGCGGCTTCGGGCGCCTGGCGGCGGGCGTCGCCGGCGGGGTCGCGGGTGAAGGCATTCGCCGGCTTGCCACGGGTGAGCGGCCGAAACTGGGCGACCTGCTCCTGACCCCAGGAAACGCGCGCAAGGTGGCCGATCAGCTGGCCAATCTGCGCGGCGCGGCCATGAAGATGGGACAGATGATTTCGATGGACGCCGGCGACATGCTGCCGGCCGAACTCGCCGACATTCTCGCCCGCCTGCGCGACAATGCCCAGCACATGCCGCCGCAGCAGCTGAACAAGGTGCTGGTGGCCGAATGGGGCAAGGGCTGGCGCACCCGCTTCCAGCGCTTCGAGCCGCGCGCCATGGCCGCGGCCTCCATCGGCCAGGTGCACCGCGCGATCGCGAAGGATGGCCGGCCGCTGGCGGTCAAGGTGCAGTATCCGGGCGTCAAGGAGTCGATCGACGCCGACGTCGATAATGTAACGACGCTTCTGCGCGTTTCCGGCCTGTTGCCGCGCGAACTCGACATGGCGCCGCTGCTGGCCGAGGCGAAGCGGCAATTGCACCAGGAAGCGGATTACCGGCGGGAGGCGCGCGAGATGGCCCGCTTCGCCGAGCTGCTTGCGGGCGATGATCGCTATGTGGTGCCGTTGCCGGCCGATGATTTCACGACCGATCGCGTGCTGGCGATGGACTTCATCGACGGCGCGCCGATCGAAGCGCTGGCGACGGCGCCGCAGGCCGAGCGCGACCGGGTCATGACGGTGCTGATC
>JBCCAC010000411.1:0-2152 GCA_039815015.1 Pseudomonadota bacterium
CATGGGCCTTTATTTTTGGACGTCAGAACGGCTTCTTTTGACACTGTGCGCACCGCGTCGCGTTCGATGAACCGCTCATCATAACCGCCCTTGACCATTTCGGGGTGGAGCATCGAGCCGATCGTCGCCGTGGTGGCGGAGTTCGACCCCGAGATCGCCGCGAAGAGGCCGCAGGCCGCAAGGCTCGCCATCGCCAGACCGCCGCGAAGCCAGCCGAGACAGGCGTAGGCGAAGTCGGACAGCCTTCGTGCGATGCCCGACTTGTTGATCAGGTCGCCGGTCAGGATGAAGAGCGGCATGGCGAGAAGCGCGAAGCCGTCGGTGAAGACGTCCGAAAGCGCGGCGCCGATATTGTCGAAGGTCATCCCGAGGACGAGGCTGCAGCCAATCACCCAGTAGCCGATCACGAGAAAGACCGGCACGCCGAGCATGAAGAAAACAGTGACGCCGATCGAGATCAGGGTCACCCAGGTTCCGTCAGTCATCCGGTTTCTCCCCCGATAACGGCCTGCTTGATCAGCGGCTGACCGTTTCGATAGTTGGCGAAGTCGTCGCGCAGGTTCTCAACCACGCGCGCCGCCATCAGGATGAAGGCGACGGGCACGGTGACGAGGAACCACCACTGCATGACGTTGTCGGTGCCGAGCAGGATCTGGAAATTCGACGCGGAGTTCGTGGCGACGCGCGTCGCCGTCACGACGACGATGACGCAGAACCCGAACCAGAGCGCCGCGTCGAGCGTCAGGCAGACAAGCTGCCCGCCGCGCGGCATGTTCGTGCGAAACTCGGCGAAGGCGAGATGGGTGCGCCGCCGGACGTTATAGGCGCAGCCGAACCACGTCATGATCAGGAACAGGAACGGCGGAAGGGTCGTCGACCACGGCGCCTGCTGGTTGAGGACGAACCGGCGGAACACCTCGACAAAGATGATCGCGGCGATCAGGAGGTAGCTCCAGACCATGACGCTGCGCTCGAAATGACGTTCGATCCAGGGAACCGCGCGATATATTCCGGCGATCGCGACAGCGCCGATCAGTGTAATCAGGATGCCGAGCGGCCAGGCGCCGGACCCGCGCATCGCCTTGCTCATCATCCAGGCGTCATTGCTGGCGAAAGCCTGCAGAATCTCGATAGCTTCGGAAAACACGACAGTCCCTCCCTACGGCTTTTTAGTGTCCCGCTAAGGACGACGAAGGGCCGGCCCGTCTCCGGGCCGGCCCCAAAAGCGTCAAAGGGCGATCAGCCTTTCCACCACCGGCGCGGCTCCACGTTTTCGGGGAGCATGTCGGTCGGGATCTCGCGCGCGATGTCGTAGATCTCCTGATAAGTGTCGATGCCGCCGGCCCAGCCGTTGAGGCGGTCGCGCCACTGCTCCCAGAGCTGGGGCTGGAATTCGGGCGAGCACATCTCTTCGGCCATCTTCACTTCGCTGTCCGGCAGGAACGCGCAGCGCACGTTGTTTTCGGCGAAGATCGTGCCTGGCATCTGCGGGTCTGAGAAGCCGACCGTCTTGACCAGCGCGGCCTCGTTGGCGGCCTGCACATGGGTCTGGGCCCAGTAGGACGATTCGAGGACGGCGTCCTGCAGATAGCCGTCGAGCCCGTCGAAGACTTCGGCCGACATCGAAGTGTGCTCGGTGCCGCAGAAGAATTTCAGGTCGACGCACTGAGAGACCACAGGCGACATGTTGGCGTAAGCCACGGCCGAGGCCCATGTCTCCGCGCCGTCGATCAGGCCCTGCTTCAGACCGTCGAGGGTTTCCTCCCACGCGACGGGAACCGGGTTCAGGTTCAGCGCCTGCATGGCGATGCGGCCGAGCTGGGTGCCGGTGACCCGGTTCTTGGTGCCGAAAAGCTGTTCGAGCTTCGTGACTGTGGGCTTGTCCTCCCAGCTAAGGCCGAGCTGGATGCCGCGAAGCTCGCAATGCGAGAAGAGGAACTTCAGGCCATGCCGCTTTTCGAGCGGATCGCGGAGGATGCGCTGCGATTCGGGGCTGTAGAGGAAGTGGTATTGCGCCGCGCGGGACGGGAACATGAACGCATAGTCGAGCACGTTCAGGTAAGGCGCGCCGCCGGCGGAGTTCTGGGTCGAGGCCGCATAGATGTCGACGATGCCGAGCTGGGTCTTCTCAACGCAGGAGAGCTGACCGCAG
>JBCCAC010000111.1:0-7295 GCA_039815015.1 Pseudomonadota bacterium
CAGCGCCATCGTGTGGTTCATCCTGAAATTCGCCATGGGTCTGCGCCCGACGGAAGAGCAGGAAATGGCCGGCATGGACGTTACCGAGACCGGCATCGAAGCCTATCCGGAGTTCGTCCGCACCTGAGCGGGACAAAGAGCCGGGCGTGCCACCGTATCGCCCGGCTCCTTGTCCACAGGTCTTTTTGTGCAGGCGGATTCACATCGCCCGCGTCCGCCTGTAAGCTCGACGTCATGCGGGATGGCGCGACGTTGGAACATGTCTTTGGTATCGCCAAGTCGGTAAGCGGCCGCGCCTGGACGTGGCGCGGCGGCCGCGCCGCCATGCCCGCCCATGGCCAAGACGATCTGGTACGGCAGCTGTTCCTCGCCCGCGGTGCGGCCCGCGAGGAGATCGAGACGCTGCGCGCGCCAACCATCCGCGACATGCTTCCTGACCCGTCCGGTTTCATCGACATGGATGCCGCTGCGGCGCGCATCGCGGATGCCGTCACGGGCGGCGAGAGCATCGTCGTTTTCGGCGATTACGATGTCGACGGTGCCACGAGCGCGGCCGTCCTCATCCGGCATCTGACGGCCTGCGGCGCGACCGTTCGTCATTATATTCCCGATCGCCTTCTGGAGGGATATGGGCCGAGCGCCGCGGCGCTGACGGCGCTCAAGGATGCCGGCGCCGATCTCATCATCTGCGTCGATTGCGGTACGCAGAGCTTCGCGGCGCTGGAAGCCGCCCGCGATGCCGGTCTCGACGTGATCGTCGTCGATCATCACAAGGCGTCCACCGCGCTGCCGCGCGCAATCGCCATCGTCAATCCGAACCGGCTCGACGAACATGAGGAGGCGCGCCGCTTCGGTCATCTGGCGGCCGTGGGCATGGCCTTCCTCCTCGCCGTCGCCGTGCAGCGGGTGCTGCGCGCGCGGGGCCTGTTCGCCGCGACGCGGGAGCCCAATCCGATGGCGCTGCTCGACCTCGTCGCCCTTGGCACCGTCGCCGACGTCGTGCCGCTGACCGGGCTCAACCGCGCCTTCGTTGCGCAGGGACTGAAGATCATGGCCCGGCGCGGCAATCGCGGGCTGGCGGCGCTGACGGCCGCCGCAGGGCTCGAACGTGCGCCCGTCGCCAGCGATCTCGGTTTTGCACTCGGGCCGCGCATCAATGCGGGTGGCCGCGTCGGCGCCGCCGATCTGGGCGTTCGCCTGCTCGCGGGCCGGGAAGACGATGCCTGCGAAGACATCGCCGCCACGCTAAACCGGCTCAACCAAGAACGCCGCGCCATCGAGGCGGAGGTTACCGACGCCGCCCTGGCCGCCGCCGAGCGCACCGCGAACATGCCGGTGGCGGTCGTCGCCGGCGCAGGCTGGCATCCGGGCGTCATCGGCATCGCGGCCAGCCGGCTGAAGGACAGGCTCGGGCGGCCCGCCATCGTCATTGGCACCGACGAACGGGGCGTCGGCAAGGGATCGGGGCGATCCATCTCCGGCGTCGATCTGGGCGCCGGCATATTGGCGGCGAAGGAGCATGGCCTCATCTCGGCCGGCGGCGGCCATGCCATGGCGGCCGGGCTGACCGTGGCCGCGGATGGCGTCGCCGCGCTCGCCGATTTCCTGTGTGAGCGGCTGGAAGGAGCGATTACGGTCGCGCAGCAGAATCGCGGGCTCGATCTCGACCTGGCGCTGGCGCCCGGCGGCGTCACGCCCGACCTTGCCGACACGCTCGAAGCTGCCGGCCCCTACGGCATGGGCTGGCCCGCGCCGCGGGTCGCCGCCGGGCCGGTCGCGATCGTCGATTGCGGGATCGTCGGTCATGGCCATGTCCGTACGGTGCTCGCCGGTGCGGATGGACGGCGTGTGAAGGGCATCGCCTTTCGCAGTGCCGACACACCGCTCGGCGCCGCACTCCTCGGCGCCAAGGGTCGGCGCCTGTTCGTCGCCGGACGGGTCAAGCGCGACGACTGGAACGACCGGCCGCAGGCGGAACTGCATCTGGAGGACGCGGCCTGGGCCGACGCTGCCTGACTGACGCCGTCTGACGATCCAGGCACGGTGGTGACCCGGGGGACGGCGCGACATCGACGCCGCTTGACGCCCTGCCGAGGCTTTTCTAACAGACCGCCCGCACATCGCGCTCCCGACGAGCGCGCGTGGCCCCTTCGTCTAGTGGTTAGGACGCGGCCCTTTCACGGCTGAAACACGGGTTCGAGTCCCGTAGGGGTCACCATTCTTGCTTTGCCGGGGGTCTGCACCGCGCTCCATAGCTGCTCTGCGCTGCGTGCTGCCGTCTAGAAATCCAGCTTGTCATAGTGGTTGGGCGGGCTGATGCCCTCCATGCGCTCCGGGAGGAGGGCGCGGACGCTGCGGCGGGACTTCATGGCGCTGTACCAGGTCTTGGCATCGGGAAAGCCGCGCCAGTCCGTGCCGCCGAGATAGTCCGCGACGCTCAGCTGCGCCGCCGCCGTGACATCGGCCAGGCTGAACGTCGAGCCAGCCAGCCAGCGCCGTGCGCCGAGAAGATATTCGATATAGTCGAGATGTTCGGCGAGCGCACGGGCGGCCGTCCGCAGGGCGCGCGAGTCCGGAGCCTCCCGCAGCACGATACGTTTGTACATGCGTTCCGTCAGGAGCGGCGCGATCGCTTCCGCATAGCATTTCTGGTCGAACCAGGCCGTCAGCCGTCGCACTTCCGCCCGCGCCGCCGCGCCCGACCCGAAAAGCGGGGCCTTTTCCACCGTTTCGTCGAAATATTCCGCGATGGCGACCGAGTCGGCGAGTGGGCCGTCGCGGCCGCCCGAAAGGACGGGCGTCTGCCCGGCGCGGTTCATGTCGATGAACGCGTCCGTCCGCTCCCAGGGCAACGCCGTTTCGAGCGTGAATTCGACCTCCTTCTCGGCAAGGAGAATTCGCACCTTGCGCGAGAACGGGCAGAGCGGGAAATGATGCAGCGTCCACATGTGTAGCCCCGCGCATAACGGGTCGGCCCGCCCGCTTCTATCCCTCCCGCTCTCATCCCCCGCTTCTATCTCTTGCGCGTCCGTTCCTTCGGCTTGCGGCGCGGTTTGCCTTTGCGGTTGGCGCCGCGTCGTCCGGATGGCGGTTTGCGCCGGCCGTTGCCGCGCACCGGTGCGATGTCCGCGTCCAGCCGTTCGAACCGCAGGCCGCCGGTCACGGGATTGGCCTCGGCCAGGCGAAGGTCGATACGCTGTCCCAGCCTGAAGGCCTCACCACTTCGTTCGCCGGCGATGGTACGGCTCGCCTCGTCGAAATGATAATAATCATCGCCCAAGGCGCGCATGGGGAGAAGACCGTCGCCGCCGACGCCGTCGACCGTTGCGAACAGGCCGTGGCGGGTGACGCCGGTAATGCGCGCGGCGACGGTCTCGCCTTCGCGCTCGGCAAGATAGGCCGCGACGTAGCGGTCGACCGTGTCGCGCTCCGCCTCCATCGCGCGCCGCTCGGTTTTGGAAATATGTTCGGTCGTGCGGCCCAGATCGTCGGCCTCCGCATCGGTCAGGCCGCCCGGTCCCAGCCGATAGGCACGTACCAGCGCGCGATGGACGAGCGTGTCGGAATAGCGCCGGATGGGCGATGTAAAATGCGCATAGCTGCCCAGAGACAGACCGAAATGGCCGATCCGGTCGGACGAATAATAGGCCTGCGTCTGGCTGCGCAGGATCTCCATCGATACCTGTTCGCGGATCAGCGGGTCGTCGATGCCGTCGAGCAGCCGTGCGAACAGCGCGGGCCGGATGACCTGCCCCTTGGCGAACGGAATGCCGAGCGATTTCAGATAATCGCGCAGCGCATCCACCTTTTCGTCGCCCGGCGTCTCATGCGCGCGATAGACGAGCGGTGAGCGCTTGGCCTCCAGCGCCTTCGCCGCCGCGACATTGGCGGCGATCATGTAATCCTCGACCATCTTATGTGCGTCGAGGCGCTCTCTTATACCGATGCGGACGACGCGGCCCGCCTCGTCAAGCTCGACGCGGCGTTCGGGAAGATCGAGCTCCAGCGGCGCGCGGCGCGCCCGGGCGGCGTGGAGCGCGCGCCAGGCGTCCCACATCGCGTCGATGCCCGCATGGTCCGCGGCGGCTTCATAAGCGATGTTCGCGGCGCAGCGAATGACGGCGCGCGTGAAACGCCATTCAGACAGTTCGCCGTCGGGCGCGATGATCAGATGGCAGGCGAGCGCGGCGCGCGTCTCGTTTTCGACGAGCGAACAGGCACCCGCGGACAGGATCTCCGGCAGCATCGGCACGACGCGATCGGGAAAATAGACGGAGTTGCCACGCTTTCTCGCCTCGCGGTCGAGCACCGTGTCCGGCCGGACGTAGAAGCTGACGTCGGCGATCGCGACGACAGCGTGCCAGCCGCCCTCGTCCCGCGCCTCTACCCACAGGGCATCGTCATGATCGCGCGCATCGGCAGGATCAATGGTGATGAAGGGCAGGTGGCGCAGATCCTCACGCGCATCGATGTCGATGGCCTGCGCGGCGCTTCGTTCCGCTTCGGCCAGCGCCTCATCCGGGAAAACGTGCGGGATGCCCTTGGCGTGGATGGCGATCAGCGAAATGGATTTCGGCGCGAACGGATCGCCGAGACGCTGGGTGACGCGGGCCTTGCGGCCTTCCGCCTGCGCAAGGACGAGCTCGCCTTCATCTGCGCCGTCCACGTCGGTGATGGGCAGCGTGCGGCGGATGCGTTTGTCGACCGGCTGGAGATACCAGCCCGACGCGTCACGCCGGACGATCCCCATCATGTCCTCGGCGGCGCGGCCGATGCGCTTCATGACATGAGCGACAAATCCTCGGCCGGTCTCTTCGATGCGGGCAAGAACCCGGTCGCCCTCACCGAGCGCGCCGCGACCCGAACGCGTGCCGCGCTTCCCGGGCGCGCGTGTTTCCTTCACACGAACGCGCGGCGGCGGCGTGTCCCGATCCCAATTGTCGGGAACGGCGATGATCTCGCCATCCTCCGCCGCGACGACGGTGAGAACCGTAACGCGGGGCAGGCCGCCGCCTTCATGGACCTTGCGGTCGGGGCCCAGGTCGAGAACGCCGTCCCCGGCCATGTCGGACAAAAGGTGGCGCAAATCGCGGCGCTGGTCCCCGCGGACGCCGAATGCCTTGGCGATTTCCCGCTTGCCGACAGGTTCGGTGGCGGACTTTACGAAATCGAGGATCGCCTCTCGGCTGGGGAGGTCGGTCATCGCTGGCCTATATTGTCCCGATACCACGTCGCTAGCGACCCTTCGTCGAGGTCGCCTGCCGCCAGTGCCGTCATTTTGATGACAAGTTCGACATCGTCCGCCTCCAGAACATAGCCATGAAGATCGAGGAAAAGTTCGGCGACCACTGCCGCTGTCCGTTTATTGCCATCGACGAATGGGTGATTTCGGGCGATCGCAAAGGCGTAGGCAGCCGCCAAGGCAGCTACGTCCGGTTCATCATAGGCATCCAGATTTCGTGGCCGGGCCAGCGCAGATGCGAGCATGTTGGAATCGCGCACGCCTTCGCCGCCGCCATGTTCGGCCAATTGCTCCTGATGAATGATGCGAACGACCTCTTCATGGACCCACAGCCATGTGGTGCTCATCTATTTCGCGAGTTCACGTAAGGCTGAACGCCGTTTTTTCATAATCCTACGGCCAGCTTCGAGCTGCCTCGCGATTTCAGGGTCAAATTTTCTGAGTTCGATGCCGTTCGGGGTATTGACCGGATAAACTTCGTCTCCGCGTTCCAGGCCAAGTCCGGCCAAGAGTTCCTTTGGCAAGACCACGCCGGTGGAGTTGCCAACGGGGATCAATTTGAGCGCTTTTGTCGGCGGAGAATGCATGTTCATACACATATAATAACCAGCGCAGCCAATATGTGCAATGCGTCAGGAAAGCCAGCCTGGTGGCGCGGGGCCGCGCATTGACAAGCCTGTCATGCCAGCTCATATGCCGCGTCAGCACCAGTGCTGCGCTGCAGCATGTGACGGAACGGCGTGAAGCGCTGGCGGCGAGACAGCCGCTGATGAGGTCCGGTTTTCAGGTGCGCTTCCTTTAACGTCCCGGTTCACGCGGGGTCGTCACACGCTCGTGACGTGCCGCCGCCCTGTCTTCGTGCGCGGCGCAGGTCGACGCGCATATGAAAGACAGAAATGATGACCAGTTTCAAAGATATGAAGCTCGCCGAGCCGCTGATCCGGGCGCTCGACAGCGAGGGCTACCATGAGCCGACGCCCATCCAGGCGCAGACCATTCCCCTCGGCTTGGCCGGCCGCGACGTTCTGGGGATCGCGCAGACGGGTACGGGAAAGACGGCCGCGTTCGCGCTGCCCATCCTCGATCGGTTCGCGCGCGATACGGCGCGCATCAAACCTGGCCGGCCGCGCTGCCTAGTGCTGGCGCCGACCCGGGAGCTGGCGACGCAGATCGCGGTCAGTTTCCGTACCTATGGCCGGTTCTTGCGGCTTTCGACCGAGACGGCGTTCGGCGGCACGCCGGTCGGCAAGCAGAAGCGCGCCCTGCAGCGGGGCGTCGACATTCTGGTCGCCACGCCCGGGCGGCTGATCGACCTTCTGGAGCAGCGGGCGCTGACGCTCGACGGGATCGAGGTCCTCGTGCTCGACGAGGCGGACCAGATGCTCGACATGGGCTTTATCCATGCGCTGCGCCGGATCGTGCCGCTGGTGCCGAAGGCGCGGCAGACACTGTTTTTTTCCGCGACCATGCCGAAGGACATCGCCGAGCTGGCAGGCCGTTATCTGACCAAGCCGGAAAAGGTCGCCGTCACGCCGGTCGCGACGACGGCAGAGCGCGTCGAGCAGATGGCGACGTTCGTCAATCAGAACGAGAAGCAGGCGCTTCTGACCGTCACGCTGGAGCGTGAGCCCATTGAACGTGCGCTCGTCTTCACGCGCACCAAGCACGGCGCCGACCGCGTCGTGCGGCATTTGCTGGCGGCCGACATCAAGGCGGCGGCGATTCACGGCAATAAGAGCCAGGCGCAGCGCGAACGGGCACTGGAGGCGTTCCGCGACGGCAAGTGCCGTGTGCTCGTCGCGACCGACATCGCCGCACGCGGCATCGACATCGACGGTGTCTCGCACGTCATCAATTTCGAGGTGCCGAACGTCCCCGAACAATATGTCCACCGCATCGGCCGCACGGCGCGCGCGGGCGCGGACGGGCTGGCGATCAGCTTCGTCGCCAAGGACGAGAAACCCTATCTGCGCGATATCGAGAAACTGACCCGTCAGCGCATCGAGATGGTGCCGCTGCCGGAGAACTTCTCCGCCGACGTGGCGCGTATCGG
>JBCCAC010000432.1:0-1584 GCA_039815015.1 Pseudomonadota bacterium
CGAGCTGACGCGGTCCGCGCCTACATGGTCGGACAGGGTGTGCCGGAAAGCGTAATCGCGACTGAGGCGTTCGGTGAGAGCCGTCTCCTCGTCGAGACCGCCGACGGTGTGCGTGAGCCGCAGAACCGTCGCGTCGAGATCAATCTCGGCGGTGCCGGTAGCTGACGATCGGGAAGATAAACCAGGCTCAGGTCTGGATTATCTTCTGATCACCCAGATCGAAAAGAGGGGTCGCCATCCGTGGCGGCCTCTTTTTTTATCGAGAGCAGTGCGGTGCGGATATGAGCGCAGCAGCAGGCATAAATGCTGCCAATACCGGCTCGGTTGAGAAACGTGCTGGGAGGTGACGCGGCGGTTCATCGTGATTTCGGGGTGTTCCGGGGGCGGAAAATCGAGCCTGGTTCGCGAACTGGCAGCGCGCGGATACGCGACCTTCGACGAGCCGGGACGACGTGTTATTGCCAACCAGCGCCATAATGGTGGCAGGGCTTATCCCTGGATCGATATGGCAGCTTTCGCATACGAAGCCCTGGCGCTTGCATGCGCCGATCTGGACGCTGCGGATGCGTGCCATTCAGATCTGGTCTTTTTCGATCGCAGCGCCATCGATGCGATTGTGGCACTTCGGCACATTGGCATGGACGTGCCCGACGGCATCTTTCCGTATGATGAACTCGTATTCCTGGCGCCGCCATGGCCGGATATTTTCATAACCGACGATGATCGGCGGCACGATTTTCCGGCGGCCGAAGCGGAATATGAGCGGCTTGTACTAGACTATGGCGCGCGCGGACACCGCCTCGCGATACTGCCGAGGATTCCCGTCGCGGAGCGAGCCGACTTCGTCCTCGCCACTATATGATGTTCCTGAGAATATAGATCGTCGTAGCGGATTATCTTGCTGCCGCAGACCTGAAACAAATAAAAATGGCCAGCCCCGCCGAACGACAGGACCGGCCATTTGGGCGATTAACTCGCGCGCTGTGCTAGCCGAGGATTTTGCCAAGTTGCATTGCGACGGACATGTCGCCCTCGACCTTCAGCTTGCCTTGCATGAAGGCCATCTGCGCGTTCTGCTTACCGGCAGCGATCTGTTCGAAGTCATCCTTGGACACCTTGACCGTACAATCCGTGGGCAAGTCCTGATTGTCGACTACAGCCGGTGTCGCCGTGTCGTCGATCCGCACCATGCCATCATCGCCGAAGTCGAATTTCACGCTCTTGTTGAGGCCGGCATCGGCACCGACGCGGGAACGCATGTTTTCGGTGATCTCGTCTACGGTCATGAATGTTTCTCCGTTCTGGTGTTTGATCGAATTGTCTCTGAATGTGAGTCTGGCCGTCTAGAGGTCTTCGTCCGGCGTCACATCGGGCAGATTCGGTTCTGGTGGTTCATTGTTCTGCCCGAGCATATCGATACCGGCATCAGCTGTCGCAGGATCAACCATCGGCTCGACACCGCCAGCTGCGACGTCGACGGACATAACATCGATCGTGGAGGCATCGAAATCGAGGCCCGTCTCGGCGCTGACGCTGTTCTCCGCCGCCGCCGCGCCCGCGTTTGCGTCTCCGTCCGCGCCATCG
>JBCCAC010000242.1:0-4253 GCA_039815015.1 Pseudomonadota bacterium
AGGAACCCAGCGCGCTTTACCTGCGTGCGCAGCTCCGGCTCCATGCGGGTCAGCGCCTGGGCGATGCCGTGGAGGACGGCACCGGCCTGACCGGAAAGACCGCCGCCCGACACCGTCGCGACGATGTCGTACTGGCCCTTGCGCTGGGTCAGGTCGAACGGCTGGTTGATGACGAGGCGCAGCGTCGGGCGCGCGAAATACTTGCCCTGATCGCGACCGTTGATGGTGATGACGCCCTTGCCCGGCTTCAGCCAGACGCGCGCGACGGCGTCCTTGCGCCGGCCGGTCGCATAGGCGCGGCCATATCCGTCGACCTGCTTTTCCCGCAGCGGCGCGGCGTTGACCGCATTCGGATCGTCCATCGACGTCGCCGGCGCTTCTGTCGGGTCGGTCTGCGCCGCATCATTGTCCGTCGCGGCGGCACCGGACTGCGCCTCACTGGCGGCGGGGGCGGGCGCGGCCTGCTGTTCGGCGCGCGCTTCGGCCTGCAGTTCCTTCAGGTCTTCCAGACCCTTCTTCTCGTCTGCCATCTTACTTGCCTGCCTTGTTCTTGCGGTTCATGCCGGCGACGTCGAGCGTCTCGGGCGACTGCGCTTCATGCGGGTGATCGGTGCCGGCGAAGACGCGCAGGTTGCGCATCTGCTGACGGCCGAGCGGACCTTTCGGAATCATGCGTTCGACGGCCTTCACCAGAACGCGCTCCGGAAAGCGGCCTTCGAGCACCTTTTCCGGCGTCGTCGACTTGATGCCGCCGGGATAGCCGGTGTGGCGGTAGTAGACCTTGTCGGTCATCTTGTTGCCGGTGAAGCGCACCTTGTCCGCGTTGATGACGATGACATTGTCACCGCAATCCATGTGCGGGGTGTAGCTCGCCTTGTGCTTGCCGCGCAGGCGATTGGCGATGATCGAGGCGAGGCGGCCGACGACCAGACCCTCCGCGTCGATCAACAGCCACTTCTTGTCGATCTCGCCCGCCTTCAGGCTGGGCGTCTGTTTGCCGTACATGTGAATGAATTCCCGTCTGAAAAGCAAAAGACGGGCCCGGAAACATGATTGCCGGGACCCGCTTTGTGGCGACCATATGCTTTCGCCGGCCAAAAAGTTCAACTTTTTAGTGCTATTGCAGGTGTAGTATTATGATACCTACGCGTCTTCATCCTCGATCGCGTGCGCCTGCAGATGTCCCAGTTGCAGCACCTCCAGCGCGCGTTCGTGCGTCGCCTCCAGCCGGACCATGGGCGCCGCGCCGCCGACCCGCGCCTGTTCCCAGCGGGCGGCGCAGACGCACCACTGGTCGCCGGGGACGAGACCGGGAAACTGATATTCCGGACGCGGGGTCGAGAGGTCGTTGCCCGCATCCTTTGAAAAGGTCAGGAATTCTTCGGTCATGACCGCACAGACGCTGTGATTGCCGGCATCCTCCGGCACCGAACGGCAGCAGCCGTCGCGGTGCCAGCCCGTGACGGGATCGTGGCTGCAATCGGCGAGGGGGGTTCCGATTACGTTCTTCATACCGTCCTTCATGTTCTCGCCTGCGCCATCGCCGGTTCGCCGATACGGTGCGCGCATGCCGCCGCTGCCCAGACGATCAGCGCCGCCGTGCCCTGATGGACCACGCCCAGCCAGAGTTCGACGCCGGTCATGAGCGTCGCGATGCCGAACAGGATCTGCGCGGTGACGAGCGCGTGAAGCGTGATGGGCGTCCGGCGCGAACCGGTCTTCATCGCCTTGACGCCCAGCCAGATCATGACGCCCGCCGCCAGGAAGGCCCACCAGCGGTGCGCGAACTGCACGACGTAGGGATTATCGACCAGGTTGCGCCAGACGGGTTCCAGGAAGGCGATACCCGATGGGAACAGGCCGCCGCCCATCGTGGGCCACTCGGTCCAGATCGACGCTGGTTTCAGACCGGCGACGAAGGCCCCGAGCACGAACTGCATGAACAATATGACGCCGGCGAAGACAGCGAACCCGGTCAGCTTCGCCCGCACGCGGATCAGGTCCTGCGCCGTCCATATGAGGAGGGCGATGATGAAGAGCGCAGTGTTGAGGTGCAGCGCGAGCCGGACATGGCTGACCTCCGGCACATCGGCGAGTCCGGACCGGACCATCCACCAGCCAAGGAGGCCCTGAAAGCCGCCGAGCGCGAGAAGGACGAGCAGGCGCGGTTTGAACCCTGCCGGGATCGCGCCCCTGATCCAGAACCAGAGGAGCGGCAGCGCGAAGACGAGCCCGATCAATCGCCCGAGCACCCTGTGCGCCCATTCCCAGAAATAGATATTCTTGTATTCCGCCAGTGACATGCCAAGATTCTTGTAGCGATATTCCGGCGACGCCCGGTAATCCGCGAATTCGGCCTGCCAGGCCTCTTCCGTCAGCGGCGGCACGATGCCGGTGACGGGTTCCCAGCGGACCATGGACAGGCCGCTTTCGGTAAGGCGGGTGATGCCGCCTACGACCACCATCAGGACGACGGTCGCCGCGACGACGGTCAACCAGATGGCGACGGCGCGGGGACGGGAGGACGCCTCCGCCTTTGCCGGCATACTTCCTACGCCGGACGAGATATCAGATACATATGCAGTCATAATGATCGGCTCATTATCGCGGCTCGCAGCACGGTCCAACTGGCGCCGATCGTCGCGGCGGCGTTGCCCGAAAGCCGCCGCGGCATATCAGTCGGCATCTACAGGCGCGGCCTTTCTGCGGAATTGCTGACGCAGCGACCAGCTGGTTTTGCGCTTCAGCCAAATTAGCACAGCGAGCAAAGCGGCCCAAGGTAGTGCTGCTACCAGAATTCTGAGAAGTATAGCTAAGCTGTCACCTAAGACGAACCCGGAGTCGCGAACCGCATCGGTGACGGGTCGCGCGAAGCTACCTTCTGACCGTTCCATGCTACGGTAGGCTATACGAACGTGCGACATCGCCACGCGCTGCTTCATCGCAGCAAGCCAACTGCGCGCAGCGTCTAGCTCCTCCTGCGCGCTGGCAAAGGCGCGCTCTGCCTCAACCATATCTCCAACATCGGCACCGCCTGTTTCCAAGAGACCGAGCAGCCTGTCCGCAAGTGCTGCCTTGGCCTTGATACGAGCCTCGGTATCGCTGATGCGTTTGCTAAGATCCTCGGCCTCTATGCTGCGACCGCTCGCGTCGCCGCCGGCGCTTGCCACGATCTCATCCAAACGCGGGGCGATCCTGGCCGCAATGGCAGCTTCGACCAGAAGATGCAGAGAAGCGCGTGAATATGTGCCGTCGCCGGCATCCATGTTCATGGCAGCGAGGCGACAGTTTTCAGCAAGTTCAGCGCAAAGCTGGCGATGCGCCGCCACCGCACCTGAAAGGCCTGTGGTCGGGAGTTTGTAAGAAAAATCGTATGAATACGCTATTTGAGGGGCAGATGCAGATGAGGTCTCTATGTCCTCCATATCAATCGAAGCTTCTGCCACCTCGAAGGTTTCGATGACCTCACGATTTTCAGTCTCGGTTCCGTTCGATCCGTCACATGCTGCCAGCATGCATATAAATGAAACTGCGATCTTCATTCTCATCTGCACTGCATCCCCCCAACAATCCGTCACTTGCCGCGGCGCATATGTTATATTATCTCTCGCTACAATATGACACGCGCCGTCCGTTCTGCCCTTGATAAGCTCGCAATCGGGCTGTCCGGCCTGTGTTTGATACATTGCCTGTTCGGCGCATTGTTCGTGGCGATGCTGTCGGTGTCGGGATCCGCGCTGTTCGGGCATGAAGTGCATCAGATCGGCCTTGCCGTCGCCGTCCCCCTTGCGGTTGTCGGTCTGATCGGCGGCGCATTTGCGCATGGGCGCTGGGAAGCGGTCGCAATCGGCAGTTTCGGAATCGGAGCCATGATCGCCGCGCTTCTCGCCGGGCACGGCGTGCGGGAAATCGTGCTGACGGCGCTGGGCGTCACTCTGGTCGGCATCGCACATGCGCTCAATATGATCTGGTCGCAGAAGGCGTGGCGCGCCGGATAGTCGCTGCCGCAGCGCTGATGCGCGGCGGACCTTGATGCGCGGCGGAGGAAGGGCGATACTTCCTTACATGAGCAAACATACCGAATATCATGGTGACGAGCTGACCGCTGCTGCGGCGGCGACGCTGACGCGCGCCGGTGAGAAATGGACCGACATGCGGGCGGCCGTGTTCGGCGCGCTGGCCGATGTTAAGGGCCCGGCGAGCGCCTATGACGTGGCCGAGGCGGTTTCCAAGGCAAAGGGCCGGCGGGTCGC
>JBCCAC010000289.1:0-3704 GCA_039815015.1 Pseudomonadota bacterium
CATTGACGACGTACCAGAAGCCGTCATCGGAAACGTCTTTTCCGGCGAGGCCGACGCTCAGGGTCAGAAAGCCGTTCGTGTCGTAGCTGGTGGCGAAATTGGAAATGGCATTGCCGTAGCCGCCGGTTTTGCCGCTCGGCGGCGGGGCGGCGTCATAGCTATAAAGAACGCCTGCGGACGCGGACGAAGCCAGCAGCGATGCGGCGGCGGCGATTAGAATCTTCTTGCTCGTGATAAAGAACCCCCGTTCTTCGATTTTCAGTTGGGGTATTCCGCAGCAAGGATCGAGCCAGTTTTAGAAAATCCAGACTATATCATTTTTATCATAAGGTTATGTAAGATTCTTTGTGTGGTCGCTATGCTTCACATTTCGCATGTGTAAAGAATTCCGTCACCGCAGCCCGGACCGGCCTGCCCTGGACAGTTTGACGGCCGGAAGGCTCGTCGGCGACGTGAGCTTCAGACGGCTTTAGAACGGAACGTCATCGTCCAGATCGTCATCATAAGTCGGGCGCTGGCCGCCACCGCCGCCGGAACCACTGCCGCCGGAGCCGCCGCCCCCTGGACCGCCGCCGCCGGGACCGCCGCCGTAGCCGCCACCGCTCTGGCCGCCATCATACCCGCCACCACCGCCGCCACGATCCTCGCGGCCCGACAGCATGACGAGTTCACCGTTGAACTTCTGCAGCACGATCTCGGTCGTGTAGCGGTCCTGACCGCTCTGGTCCTGCCATTTGCGGGTTTGCAACGCGCCTTCCAGGTACACTTTCATGCCCTTTTTCAGATAGTCGCGCGCCGTCCGGATCAGATATTCGTTGAAGATCGCGACGCGGTGCCATTCGGTCTTTTCACGGCGCTCGCCCGACTGTTTGTCGCGCCAGGTTTCCGACGTCGCGACAGACAGGTTGCAGACCTCGCCGCCGTTGGAGAACGACCTGAACTCCGGGTCGTTGCCCAGATTGCCGACCAGAATGACCTTGTTGACGCTGCCCGCCATATTCTTCTCTCTTCGCTATCCCGTCGCCCGGAGGGCGATTTCGTTATCCCAGCACCCGGAGGGCGATTTCATTATCCCAGTGCCCAGCGGGCGATCCAGTATGTGAGTCCCGCGCCCGCATAGGCCATGGCGAACAGATATGCGAACATGAAGGTGGGCCATGCCCAGCCATTGGTTTCCCGGCGCGTGACGGCGAAGGTCGAAATACACTGCGGCGCGAAGACAAACCAGGCCAGGAAGGCGAGGGCGGTCGGCAGGCTCCATGCGGATCTTAGGCGGTCGGCGAGTTCGCCTTCCAGTTCGCCCTCGTCTTCCGCTTCGATAGCATAGACGGTGCCGAGCGCGGCGACCGCCACCTCCCGCGCCGCCATGCCGGGGACGAGCGCGATGGAAATTTCCTTGTTAAAACCGATCGGCGCGAACACGGTCTCCAGTCCCGAACCGATGCGCCCCGCGATGCTATGGTCGATCTGGCTGACGCCCTCCGGTGCCTTCGGGTAGCTGGCGAAGACCCATAGCACCATCGTCGAGACGAGGATGATCGTGCCGGCCCGGCGCAGGAACGCCCAGGCGCGCTGCCACAGACCGATCATGAGGTCACGCAGCCCGGGCAGCTGATATTTCGGCATGTCCATCAGGAAGCCGGCATTGGCGCCCTTCGTCAGGGTACGGCGCAGCGCCCAGGCGGCGACCAGCGCGCCGATCACGCCCGCGACGTACAGGCCGAACAGGACCAGCCCCTGCAGATTGGCCGGACCGACATTCCGATTCGGAATGAAGGCGGCGATGATGACCGCATAGACCGGCAGCCGTGCCGAGCAGGTCATCAGGGGTGCGATCAGGATCGTCGTCAGCCGGTCCTTCGGATCCGCGATGGTGCGCGCCGCCATAATGCCGGGAATGGCGCAGGCGAAGCTGGACAGGAGTGGAATGAAGGCGCGGCCCGACAGGCCGACCGACGCCATCAGCCGGTCCATCTGGAACGCGGCCCGGGTCATGTAGCCCGACTGTTCCAGGATCAGGATGAAGGCGAACAGGATGACGATCTGCGGCAGGAAGATGATGACGGCCCCGACGCCGGCAAGCAGACCCTCGATCAGGAACCCGCGTATCGGCCCGTCGGGCAGGGCGCCGCGAACCACGTCCTGCAACGCACCGATACTGCCATCGATCATGTCCATCGGCGCTTCGGCCCAGGCGAAGACGGCCTGAAACATCAGGAAGAGAATCGCTGCCAAGACGATGGGGCCGGCGACGGGATGGAGAGCGATCCTGTCGATACGGCGCGTCATGGCCCCTGCCGGGCGATCGCCGCTCCGGTCGCGAACCATATGCGCCTTCGCAAGATCGCGGGCGCGCCGCTGCCGGGTGCGCAAGTCATCGTTCAGCGGGATGGCCGCCTCGGGGTGTTCGATCAGCGCCATTCGCGCCGCGTCCAATAGCTGATCGAGTCCGCGGCGCCGGACGGCGACGGTGGAAATTACCGGGACCCCCAGCGCGGTGCCCAGGCCCGCGGCGTCGATGGTGATGCCGTCGCGCGCGGCCAGGTCGGTCATGTTGAGCGCGATCACCAGGGGCCGTCCGGTGGCCATCATCTCTATGACGAAGCGTAGCTGGGTCGCGAGATTGGTGGCATCGACGACCACGATGAGAAGATCGGGCTGCCGCTCGCCGACCTGTCGTCCTTCGATGACATCGCGCGTCACCGCTTCGTCGGGCGACCGCGGGTCCAGACTGTAGGCGCCCGGCAGATCGATAAGCGTCGTGGACGAGCCATCCGGCAGCGTCAGCGATCCCGCCTTCCGTTCGACCGTGACACCTGGGTAATTCGCAATCTTCTGGCGCGCACCCGTCAACGCATTGAAAAGGCTGGTCTTGCCGGCATTGGGATTGCCGACCAGTGCGATGACAGGCGTTGCGCTGCCCGCATCGTCGATATGATCGGCAATCGGCGGCGTATCGGCCGCGACCGTGACGTCGTTCATGCGCAGAACGTCATTCGACACGTCATTCGGCGGCAACCGGCAGGGCGGCAGCCGGATGGTCGCTCACCAGCGCCACGGTCACGCAGGCCGCCTGCGCCCGCCGGATGGCGACGCAGGCCTCGCCGACACGGATCGCGATCGGATCGGCGCCGAAGGCGGCCCTATGCAGCAACTCAACCTCGATGCCCTCGTCCAGGCCGTGTTCGCGCAGGCGCTTTTCGCCCTCGTGATCCAGGGTCATCGCCGTCACCACGGCAACCTGTCCGGCTTTCAGCTGATCGATTTGCATGACGGCTCGCATGGATTGCCAAGAGGATGGTCAGGACGGCGCATGTCCTATTGCAACTGCGTATCAGCCGCGCGCCGTCTTGCCTAGCGCTAGCAGACCCGGCCGCGCCTAATTTCCCGGATAGCGGAGGCGCCCCAGCAGCCGCGTCAGGCTGGGCAGGTTGCCAAAGCTCTTCTGTACGTCGGCCTTAGTTTTTTCGAACCGCATGACGCCGTCGATACGGCGCCCCAGAAAGGCGCGCGTCGCCTCGAAATTCGGTTCGTCGTCCTGCAGCCAGTAGATCAGAGTGGCGGAATACAGCCCCGACAGTATCGCGCGGGAAGATACTCTTGGGTAGAATGGGATATGATCCCACTTAATAGATTCATTCCTCAAGAGGAATAGGTGTACGCTTCACCCGGCATGGCTACCATGGGAAGACTCAGTTTGTACC
>JBCCAC010000087.1:0-8139 GCA_039815015.1 Pseudomonadota bacterium
GTCACGGCTGACATGATGGCGAGACTGGCACCCTATCTGTGTACGACCGACACGGCGGCGATGGTCAGGATCAACGTCAATACGCTGACGCCGGACGACGGGCCGCTGCTTGCCATGCTGGCGCCGGGCCAGTTGAGCCTTGAGCGGGCGCGCCGTATCATCACCGCGCGCCCGGCGGAGGGCTGGGCGACCACGACCGAGTTTCAGGCCGTCCCGGCTGTCGCCCAGTTGCTGCCCGCGATGAACGCGGCCGCCCAGAGCGCCTTCGACGTGAAAACCGATCTTTTCCGTCTCGATATCCGCGTCGACGAAGCCGGCTTTCTCGTGACGGCGAACAGCCTGATCCGTATCGAGGGCGAACGCGCGACGGTCCTGTCGCGCGCAAGCCGGCCTTTCGCCGCCGGTCCGCCCGCGACGGCCAACGCCGAACCTCCCCGTTAGTCCGTCCGCTTCGCCGTCAGGATCGCGACCGGGTCGGCCAGGAACTGCCCCTTCATGACACCTTCGCCTTCATTCGGATCGGTCGCGGCGGTCAGGATCTGACGCACGACGTTCATGCCGTCCGTCACCTTGCCGAACGCGGCGAAGCCGGGCGCGCCGTTCTCCGCATCGAGGCCGGTCAGATTGCCGACGATGATGAAAAAGTCGCCATCGGCCGTTCCCGGCGCGCCCATCGCCATCGATATGGTGCCGTCCTCATGGGCAATGCCGGTCTCGCTGGTCGGTTCGTGCGCGATGGCGGGCAGAACCAGTTTCGGATCGCCGCGCGTGCCGCCCTGGATCAGGCCCATGCCGGGGGCGACTTCGACCGCGCGGTAGAAGTCGGTCCCCTGAAAACGCCCCTCTCTAACATAGCGCAGGAAATTGGCGCTCGTCTTCGGCGCGCGCTCGACCTCCAGCGCGATGCTGATCGGACCTTTCGCCGTCTGCAGCGTCACGGGGACGGTGCGATAGATCGGCTCGATATCGTCGACGAGGGCGATGGGCGGTGCGATCTCGGTCACTGGCCGTGCGGGGGCCGCCTCATCGGTCGCTTCCGGTTCGGTCATGTCAGAAGTCTCCCGTGCGTCTCCGGGCTCAGGCGTATCCGCAGGCGGTTCCTGGGCGACGAGTGCCGTGGCGGCCAAAAGAAGGGGCAGGGCGGTCAGTGTCTTGAACATGATCGAAAGACGCTCCGGATGTATCCATTTACCATCGCCCTAGCGGCCGGGGGCTGAACATACCATGTCATGGGTCCGGCGGGTGCAGGGAGCCATTCGCCCGCCGCGCCGTTCATGCGGCGGCAATTCAATTCCCGTTCAACGCGCGGCCGTTAGGGAAGTGGCCGAAACGTCGAAGGAAAGGTGTCTTTATGACGCTCGTCAAAAAGCTGATGTTCGCTCTCGCCGGTTCGCTGGGGGCGCTGTCCGTTTCCGCGCCCGCCGCGGCGACGCTGCCGGAACTGACCCGGCATCTGGAAGAGACGCGCACCATGACGGCCGATTTCCGGCAGACCGCGGCCAACGGTGCCGTCACCACAGGACGGGTCTATCTGGCGCGGCCGGGCAAGATCCGCTTCCAGTATCAGAAGGGGATCCCCCTACTGGTGGTCGCCGATGGCAAGGCCATCAACGTCGTCGATTATGAAGTGCGCCAGGTGCAGCGCTATCCGATCAAATCGACGCCGCTGTCCGTCCTACTGGACCCCGAAGCCGATCTCGCCCGCTTCGCCACGATCAAGAATTCGACGGCGGAAAGCCTGACGGTGGAGGCGCGCGACCGCAAGCATCCCGAATATGGCATCATCACGCTCTATTTCGACCGCGACGCCGCGGCGCCGGCCGATCTGGCGCTCGCCGGCTGGAACGTCGTCGATGGCCAGGGCAATACGACGCGCGTGGCGCTCGAAAATGTGAAGTTCAACGCGGGCGTCCCGAACAACGCCTTCAAGTTCAACGACCCGCGCCGCACCCGGCGCAAACGGTGATCTGAGCCAAGGATTGTAGGCATCGGAATGACCCTTCGACAGGCTCAGGGGGAGCGGGATGTTTGGCCGATTGCTTAAAATCCGCTTACCCTGAGCCTGTCGAACGGCCTTCCTGAATCCACAGCCTCATCCAACCCCTGGAACTTGTCGCTCAATCTCCCGTCAGGATGCGGTCGACGAGCTCCTGCACCGTCGGCACGAACCCGTTCGAATAGAAGGGGTCGGTCGAGAAGTGATGGGCCGAATGGCCGGCGAACATCAGATTGTCGTCCGGGTCGCCGCCATGGGCGATGTCCTGCAGCGTCTTCTGGATGCAGAAGCTGCGCGGGTCGGCAAGGCGCCCGGTCGAATGCTTGTCGTTATGTTCCGCCCATGATGAGAATTTGCACTGCGACAGGCAGCCCATGCAGTCGGCCTGATCCTTCCTCAGCGTCTTCGCCATCTCCGGCGTTTCGAAAACCAGCGTGTCGTCGGGCGTCTTCATCGCCTCGGTGTAGCCCTGCGCGTGCCATCCGCGCGCGTGCAGCAGGTCGGCCTTCGTCACCCAGAAGGTCTTGTTGCCCTTGAACCCGACGTCCAGCTTGTGCGTACGGTGGTCGCACTGGACGGACGCGAAGCCGATCTGCCGTTCCGACCGGTGCTTCATTTCCATCAGGAAGGGCGTCTTGACCGCCGAGGAATAGAAGCCCGTCGGCGAGAAGGGATGCAGCAGGATGTCCCCCTCGGACAGTTGCGGCAGGCGTTCCTTCCAGATGGAGGGAATGGGGCTTTCCTTGGTCAGGAGGGGCCGCGATCCGAACTGGAAGGCGATGGCGCCCAGCTCGTCATTGTCGATCCAGTCGGCCCATTCGCGCAGATACCAGACGCCGCCCGCCATCACGATCGGCACGTCGTCGGAAATCTCCGCGTCGCGCATCACCTTTCTCAGCTCCGCGACGCGCGGGAACGGGTCCTGCGGCTTCAGCGGGTCTTCGGCGTTCGACAGGCCATTATGGCCGCCGGCAAGCCAGGGATCCTCGTAGACGACCGCCGCCATCCATTCGGCATGTTTGTGATAGGCGCGCTTCCAAAGCGCGCGAAAGGCGCGGCCGGATGACACGATCGGATAGTAATATTTCCCGTGCCGGGCACTGATTTCGGCCAGCTGGTAAGGCATGCCGGCGCCGCAGGTCACGCCGTCGACTAGCGCGCCTTCCTCTGACTCGAAAATACCTTCCAGAATGCGCCGCGCGCCGCCCATTTCCCAAAGCACATTGACGTTCAGCGCCGCATCCGGCCCGGCCACTTCCCGCGCCCGGGCGACCTGTTCACGGCCGCCGGCGATACCGTAGGCGACCAGCTCTTCGTGGCGATCCGTACGCGTCCGGCCATGATAGATCTGCGGAATGATCCGGCCTTCGCAGTCGGTCGCGTCGGCATTCACCGCGCTGATCGTGCCGAGGCCGCCGGCGGCGGCCCAGGCACCGGACGATTCGCCATTCGTCGCGCTGACGCCCTTTCCGCCCTCGATCAGCGGCAGGATGTCCCGGCCGCCGAGCCTGATGGTGTCGAGTGGTTTCATGGACCGGTCTGATTCTCGCCTCGTTTGCCCTAATTTCGCCTTATATAGGGTCGGCGGTTACAAAAGCCGAACGGAATTGGCACACGTGACAAAAGAACCCTCGAATTACGGGCGGTTTGGCCAAAGCCACCAGCGCGCATAGGCTGCGCGGGTGGAAACATAGGAGATCGATCATGCCGACTCGCAGGGACATGCTGGGCGCCGCCGCGGCGCTGACCGCACTCGGGGCCGTACGGGCCGGCGCCGAGGAGACGGCCGTGGAGACGCCCGATCTTTCGGGAAAAAGCGTCCTCATCACCGGTTGCTCGTCCGGGTTCGGCTATCTGACCGCGCTGCACTGCGCACGTGCGGGCGCGAAGGTCATCGCGACGATGCGCAACCTGCCGCGGCCCGAAGCGGACGACCTGCGCGGCCAGACGGCGATGGGCGGCCTAGACCTGCAGATCGTCGAACTGGACGTCCTCGATGATGCCTCCGTCACCGCGGCCGTCGGCACGGCGGAGCGACTGGTCGGCGGCCCCCTTGACGTCGTCGTCAACAATGCCGGTATCGGCATGGCGGGGCCGATCGAGATGAGCGATATGGCCGCCGCCGAACTGATGTTCGGCACCAATCTTTACGGGCCGCACCGGGTGGCGCGCGCCGCGCTGCCGAAGATGCGCGGCGCCGGCACGGGACTGATCGTCAACGTCTCGTCGCAGCTCGGCCGTATGATCGTGCCGTCGCTGGCGCTCTATTCCTCGACGAAGTTCGCGCTGGAGGCGCTGTCGGAGCAGATGGCCTATGAACTGGTGCCGCGCGGCGTCGACGTCGCCATCGTGCAGCCCGGCGGCTATCCGACGGAAATCTGGGACAATGGCGACCGCTACACCGCCGCGCTCCTCGCGCGCACGCCCGACGAGATCAAGGCGGCCTATCCGGAGCTGGTCGACAATATCGAAATGTCGGGCGGCGGTACGACGGACCCGATGGACGTGCCGCGCGCCATCGCCCGCCTGATCGCGATGCCACCGGGCCAGCGCCCGCTTCGCACGCCGGTACATCCGGGCGCGAAGCCGCAGGTGCCCATCAACGAGGTCAGCGCCAAGGTACAGACGGAGCGCCTGGGCGCGAGCCCCTACGGCCCCTGGGTGAAGGACGTACTGGGCGATACGGTCTAAACAGATCCGAACACCATCATCCCGAGCGCAGCCGGGGGACGAACCGAGGTACAATATCATCATGGGTGTACCCCGGTTGCGCCCGGGATGATGAAATCCAGTCTGGGGCGGCGGACCAGCTGCTGGAAAATCCTTCATGCTGCCGTATAGACGAAGCATGAAAACGCTTCTTCTGGCCGCCGGCGCGGCCCTTTCGCTCGTCTCCGCCCCGGCGCTGGCCGGGGGACCTTCGCCCGATCTCGTCGCCTCCGTCGACATTCCCTATGAGGAATTCACCCTTCCGAACGGCCTGCGCGTCATCGTGCATGAGGACCGCAAGGCCCCCATCGTCGCGGTCAGCGTCTGGTACCATGTCGGGTCGAAGGACGAACCCGAAGGCAAGACCGGGTTTGCGCATCTGTTCGAGCATCTGATGTTCAACGGCAGCGAGAATTACGACGGCGAATGGTTCACCGCGCTGCAGGAAATCGGGGCGACGGGCTATAACGGCACCACCTTCTTCGATCGCACCAACTATTTTCAGAACGTGCCCACACCGGCACTGGAACGCATCCTGTTCCTGGAATCGGACCGCATGGGGCACCTGCTGGGTGCGGTGACGCAGGAAAAGCTCGATAGCCAGCGCGGCGTCGTCCAGAACGAGAAGCGCCAGGGCGACAATCAGCCGTTCGGCAAGACGCGCTACAAGCTGCTCGAAGGCCTGTTTCCGGAAGGGCATCCCTACCGCCACGCCACGATCGGCTCGCTCGCCGATCTCGATGCCGCCAGCCTCGACGACGTCAAGGACTGGTTCCGCACCTGGTACGGCCCGAACAACGCCGTCCTCGTCCTCGCCGGCGATGTCGACAAGCCGACTGCCGAACGGCTGGTGACCAAATATTTCGCCGATATCGGACCCGGTCCGGCGCTGGCCGGCCGTCTAGAGGCCTGGGTGCCCGATCGCAGCGAAACCGTGCGCGAGGTGATGGAGGATCAGGTCGCCAATCCGCGCGTCTACCGCGCCTGGACCATGCCCGGGCTGGAATCGGACGAGGCGCGCCCCGTCTCCATCGCGACCGCGATCCTTGCCGGCGGCGAGAGTTCGCGCCTTTACAAGTCCCTCGTTCGCGAGGCGCAGGTCGCGACCTCCGTCGGCGGCTCGGCGCTGCCTCTGGAGGCCGTCGGGTTCGCGCAGATCCAGGCCGACGTGAAACCCGGCGTCGATCCCGCCGTCGTCGAGCGCATGATCGACGAGGAAATCGCTCGCTTCCGCCGCGAGGGGCCGACGCAGGACGAGGTCGATCGTGTCGCGACGCGCGTCGTCGCCGGTACCATTCGCGGGCTGGAGGATGTCGGCGGCTTCGGCGGCAAGGCCGTGACGCTTGCCGAGGGCGCGCTCTACACCGGCGATCCCGCCTTCTTCAAAACCGAACTCACCGACTATGTCGAAGCGACGCCGGATATCGTCCGCGCCGCCGCCGACAACTGGCTGGGTGAGGGCGGTTACGAACTCGTTGTCCTTCCGTTCGGCCAGCTCGCGGCCGCGAGTACTGGCGTCGATCGCTCCACCCTGCCGCCGGTCGGCGACCTGCCGGCGCTCGATTTTCCGGACATCGAGCGTACGACGCTATCCAACGGCATTCCCGTCACATTCGCACGCCGCGACGCCGTTCCCGTCGTCGAAATGACGATCGCGTTCGATGCCGGCGGTGCGGCCGATCCGAAGGACAAGCTCGGGACGCAGTCGCTGATGCTGTCGCTCCTCGATGAGGGCACGAGCGACATGAGCGGTCTCGAAATCGCAGAAACCGAGGAACGCCTCGGCGCGTCGATCGGCGCGTCGAGCGATCTCGATACGACGACGCTCAGCCTGTCGGCGCTGACGACGAACCTCGACGCCTCCATGTCCCTTTTCGCCGACATCGTGCGCGATCCCGCCTTCGCGCCCGACGAAATCGAGCGCGTGCGTGCGATCAAACTCGCCGCGATCGACGATGAGGAAAAACAGCCGCAAAGCCTGGCACTCCGCCTGCTGCCGCCGCTCATCTTCGGCGATGCGCACCCCTATGGCGCGCCACTTACCGGATCCGGCACGCGCGAAGGCCTGTCGGCGGTGACGCGCGCCGACCTCACCCGGTTTCACGACCGCTGGTTGCGGCCGGACAATGCCGCGATCTTCGTCGTCGGCGACACGACCCTGGCAGACATCACCGCCAGGCTGGAGGCGGAATTCGGCGACTGGCAGCCGGCCGGTACCGCGAAGGGCGTCAAGGCCTTCACGCCCGTCGCGCCGCCGACGGCAAGCCGTATCGTCCTCGTCGACCGGCCCGGCAGCCCGCAGAGTTTCATCTTCGCCGGCTACCCGCTGGAGACGAAGGGCCGCGACGACAATCTGGCGCTGAACGTCGCCAACATACCGCTGGGCGGCATCTTCACATCGCGCCTCAACACAAATCTGCGCGAGGACAAGGGCTGGAGCTACGGCGTCAGGTCGTCCATTTCGAGCGCCGTCGAACAGCAGCCTTTCTACGTGCTCGCGCCGGTCCAGACCGACAAGACGGGCGACGCGCTGAAGGAACTGCGCCGCGAACTGATGGAATATGTCGGCGACGCGCCCGTCACCGATGCCGAGGTCGCCGAGACGGCGGCGTTCCTGAGCGGACGCTTGCCGGGTGCCTATGAAAGCGCCCGCGCGGTACTGGCGGCGCTGCAGTCGAACGCGAAGCTGGGCCGGCCCGACGATTATCAGGAAACCTACGCCGGCCGCCTGACCGCACTGACCCCCGCCGATGTCGCCGCCGCCGCGTCGGCCGAGATCGACCCCGAAAAGCTCCTGTGGGTGATCGTCGGTGACGCCAGCGAAGTGCGACCCCAGCTAACCGACATCGGCCTGCCGATCGAGGAGCGGTAAAGGCTGACCGACCAGGTGGCGAACAGGCCGCCCCGGCCAGCCGTCAGGACGTCTCCTCATATTCCGCTTCGGCTGCGCGCTCCGCGGCGGCGCGGATGTCTTCGGCGCGGCCGATGGGGACGAATTCGCCGATCGAGCAGGATCCGCTCTCAAACTGTGTGATCGCGTCGAAGAATTGCAGGATCTCGCCGCGGCACACGCGCGACTGGCCGGCGATCAGCTGGCGGAAACTGTCATCGTCCGCCGCGGGCTGGCAGCGCGACGCGAATTCCGTGCGATAGAGATCGCCGCCGACCACTTCCCACAGCAGGTGCCGGTCGGAAATCGCCTTGGTCTGGTTGACGCGGCGCAGGAACAGGCACGGGCGCGGCTCGCCGACGGCCTCGGCGGTGATGAACGGATCGTCGCTCAGATCCTCGCCGGAGGCCGATAGCGGCGGCCCATTGTCTGCCGGGACGGCGCAGGCGGCGATGGCGAGCGCGGCGGCGGGAATGAGGGAACGGAATCTGGTCATGGCGCGAGTCCTCCTGACGCCAGTATAGCATAATCGGCGCCGCGCGCA
>JBCCAC010000324.1:0-3146 GCA_039815015.1 Pseudomonadota bacterium
GCCGCGCGCTGTTCATCGGCGGCGTACAGGCGGCGGCCGGCCTCCTGATCGGCGGCCGCATGGTCTATCTCTCGGTTTTCGAGGGCGAGAAATACGCGACGCTGGCCGAGGACAATCGCGTCGCCGTGCGCCTGATCCCGCCGCGCCGCGGCTGGATCACCGATCGCAATGGCCAGCCGCTCGCCATCAACCAGCCGGAATACCGGCTGGAGATGATCCCCGAACAGGTGGACGATGTCGGTGCGACGCTCACGCGCCTTTCCGCATTCCTGAATCTGCCGCTCGATGAGGTCGAACGCATCGAAGAGGCGGTGGCGACGCAGCCCGGTTATCTGCCCGTCGAGATCGCAAAGAACGTCGACTGGCAGGAATATACTGCGGTCAGCGTGCGCCTGCCGGAACTCGACGGGGTTACGCCGGTACGCGGTTTCTCCCGCTATTATCCCGACGGACCCGCCGTCGGCCATTTGATGGGCTACGTCGCCGCCCCGACGCGTGAACAATATCTGGAGGCGGACGCGGACCCCTTATACCTCCACCCCGATTTCCGCGTCGGCAAGGACGGCGTCGAACGCACGATCGACGACAGACTGCGCGGGGAACGCGGCGCTCGCCGTGTCGAGGTCAACGCGCGCGGGCGTATCATTCGCGAACTCGACACGCGCGCAGACACCCCCGGCGACACGGTGCGCCTGTCCATCGACCGCGATCTGCAGGTCTATGCCGCACGTCGCATCGGCCCGGAATCAGGCTCCGTCGTCGTGATCGATACGGTGACCGGCGAAGTGCTGGCCATGGTATCGGTGCCGTCTTTCGACCCCAACGCCTTTTCCGACGGCATCAGCCACAATGAGTGGAACGCGCTCACCAGCGACGAGAAGAATCCGCTCATCAACAAGTCGATCCAGGGACTCTATCCGCCGGGATCCACCTTCAAGCCCGTGACGGCGCTCGCGGCGCTCGCCAATGGCGTCGATCCGAAGGACCGGGTCGTCTGCAATGGCGGCTATAATCTCGGCCGCCACCGCTTCGCCTGCTGGCGCCGCGGCGGCCATGGCCGCGTCGATCTCGACAAGTCCATCTACCAGAGCTGTAACGTCTATTATTATACGCGCGGCCGGCAGATCGGCATCGACGCCATTCACGACATGGGCACCAAGCTCGGTTTAGGCGTCGAGTTCGACTCGCTGCAGCTGCCGAACCAGAAGGGCGGCATTCTTCCCGACCCGGCCTGGAAACGGCGGCGCTACGATCAGGAATGGCTGCCGGGCGAGACGCTGAATTCCGCCATCGGACAGGGCTACAATGCCCTGTCGCCCCTGCAGCTGGCCGTGATGGCGTCACGCGTCGCGTCCGGCAAGCGCATCATGCCGACGCTGCTGGCGGGCGCGGACGAGGCGACCGAGCTTCTCGATATCGACCCCGAACATCTCGCCGCCGTCCGGCATGGCATGGACCTTTGCGTCAACGGCCCGGCCGGCACGGCAGGCCGTTCCCGGCTCAGGCTCGACAATGTCCGCATGGGCGGCAAGACCGGGACGGCGCAGGTCCGTTCGCTCGCGAAGAACCGCGGCATCGCCATCCCGTGGAAATATCGCGACCACGGTCTGTTCATCGCCTTCGCGCCGGTCGAGGAGCCGCGATATGCGATTAGCGTCACCATTGAACATGGCGGTGGCGGCTCGCGTGCTGCCGCGCCCGTCGCGAAGGACGTGATGACCTTCCTCTACGATCGCGATCAGGCGATGAAATCTCTCGAGCGACTGGAGGCGAACTGGGCCGATCACACGCCCATCGCCGCCAGCCTCGTGTCAGTACCGGAGATTGGCGGCAATGGCGACGGCGGCCCCGCTAGCCCTACCCGACCGGCTTAGCCGCCTTCCCTGGCTGGCGATTCTTGCCGTCCTGGGACTGGGCCTCTTCAGCCTGGCCGTCCTCTATTCGGCCGCGGGCGGGTCGGCATCGCCCTGGATGACCAACCAGGGCATCCGCTTCGCCGCGCTGTTTGCCATGATGCTGGTCCTCAGCCAGTTCGATATCAGGATCTGGCTTCGGCTTGCCTACCCCTTCTACGGCCTCTGCCTGGTCCTCCTCATCGCGGTCGAAACCGTCGGTCAGCTGGGCGGCGGCTCGCAGCGCTGGCTCAATCTAGGCGTCATCAACCTACAGCCGTCTGAGCTGATGAAGATCGCCGTTATCCTTGCACTCGCGCGTTATTACCACGCGCTACCGCGCGTTCGCATTCCGGCTTTCTCCAGCCTGATTTTCCCCGGCATTCTCATCGCCTTCCCCGCCGCGCTCGTTCTTCTACAGCCCGACCTCGGGACGGCGCTCACCATCATTCTCGGCGGCGTGACGGTCGTGTTCCTGGCCGGGGCGCGCCTCTGGCTCTTCATCACCGCCGGCGTCGGCGCCGTCGTCGGTATCCCGCTGGCGGTCAACTTCCTGCTGAAGGACTATCAGCGAAAGCGCGTCACCGCCTTCCTGGATCCGGAGGCCGATCCGCTCGGCGCCGGCTATCACATCTCGCAATCGAAAATCGCCATCGGGTCGGGCGGCGTCGAGGGCAAGGGCTTCCTGTCAGGTACGCAAAGTCACCTGCAGTATTTGCCCGAACAGCACACCGATTTCATCTTCGCGACCATGGCGGAGGAATGGGGCCTGTTCGGCGGCTTTTTCGTCATCGCCTGCTACGCGATCATTCTCGGCTGGGGCATCTGGACCGCGCTGACGGCAAAGGCGCACTTCGCACGCCTCGTCGCCATGGGCCTGACCGTGACGCTGTTCTTCTACATTTTCATCAACCTGGCGATGGTGATGGGCTTCGCCCCCGTCGTCGGCATTCCGCTCCCGCTGATGAGCTATGGCGGCTCCGCCATGCTGACCGCGCTTCTCCTGATGGGGATCATGATCTCCATCCACCATCAGAAGGACCGCGCAAAACTGAACACCGGCCCCGGCGCGCTTTAGACGTCGTCGTGCCTAAGCCTTTGACAAGCGAACCGCCGCCACCTACATGCCCCGCTTCCCGGACATACCATCCGGATAAAGGTCCGCAGCGCGGCCCTGTGTGGATGCATAGCTCAGTTGGTAGAGCAGCTGACTCTTAATCAGCGGGTCCTAGGTTCGAGCCCTAGTGCATCCAC
>JBCCAC010000209.1:0-4825 GCA_039815015.1 Pseudomonadota bacterium
CGTCCATCTGACGCTCGATTTCGCCGCCGGTGCGGCCTTCGTCGTGCTGGCCTTCGTCCTCGGTCTGACGGGAATCGCGCAGGCCTTTTATCTCGTCATGGGCGCCGCGGTCATGGCCGTCGTGCTCGTGTCGCGAACCGCAGAGGCGCCGGCCATCCGCCACGCCGCGCATCCTGCCTGAGCGGTATTTGAACCCACGCGTGGGGCGGGAACGGCCCCGCCTCTCGCGCGTCTCCTCCTCATGCGATGCGTCACCCGGCAGCATGAGGAGGATTTCGGCGGCTGGCGCGAGGCCGCGCGCGCCCTCGCCACGGGCGGTGTCCTGCCGGAGGATGTGACCTGGCAGGTCGGCGATACGCCGCAGGACCTGTTCGGCGACGAAGCGGTCGTTGCGACAGACGGCTCCGCCCTGACCGTACCCAAACCCTTTATCGAGCTTGCCCGCGCCGTCATCTGCCACAGCGATCCCGAGCGGTTCGCGCTGCTTTACCGGATGCTCGCCCGCCTTCAGACCGAACGCGGCGCCCTGCGCGACCGGGCCGACCCTCTGGTGAAGCGGCTGGAAGTCCTGAGGAAGTCCGTCGGCCGCGACCTTCATAAGATGCGCGCTTTCGTCCGGTTCCGGGAAGTGGAAGCGGACGGGGAGACGCGCTTCGTCGCCTGGTTCGAACCCGAACATCATATCGTCAGGACGAACGCGCCGTTTTTCCAGCGCCGCTTCGCCAACATGAACTGGTCGATCCTGACACCGGAACTGTGCGCGCACTGGGACGGCGACGCGCTGTCCTTTACGGACGGCGCGACGAAGGCCGACGCGCCGGACGGCGATCCGGTCGAGGAAACCTGGAAGACCTATTTCGCCTCCATCTTCAATCCCGCGCGGGTGAAGGTGAAGGCCATGACGGCCGAGATGCCGAAAAAATACTGGAAGAACATGCCGGAAAGCGCGCTCATTCCCGATCTGATCGCCGGGGCGCGGGCGCGCGAGACGGAGATGATCGCCCGCTCGAACAGCGCTATCGAACCTGTGGAGCCTACGCCTGTACCGGACGAACCAACGCCTTCGCGTCTTGCCATTCGCTCCTGGGAGGAACTGGCGGCCGAAGCGCAACGCCGGCATGGCGACGACCGCAGCAATACGGGCACGCAGCTCGTCTTCGGCGAAGGCGCGCGCGATGCGCCGCTGATGTTCGTCGGCGAACAGCCAGGCGATGAAGAGGACAGGCAGGGCCGCCCCTTCGTCGGACCGGCCGGACAATTGTTCGACCGCGCATTGGGCGATGTCGGCATCGACCGGAACCGGACCTACGTCACCAATGCGGTTAAGCGCTTCAAATATGAACAGCGCGGCAAGCGCCGCATCCACGCGAAACCCTCCGCCGCCGACATCGAGCATCATCGCTGGTGGCTCGACGCCGAGCGCGCGCTGGTCGCGCCGAAGATCACGGTCGCGCTGGGGGCCACGGCGGCGCGCGCCCTTGTCGGTAAGGTCGTCACCATCTCGAAAACGCGCGGCGCGCCCATTGCGTTAGGCGACGGCGCCGAGGGCTGGGTCACGGTCCATCCCAGCTACCTGCTTCGTCTGCCCGACCGCGAAAAAGCGGACGTGGAGTATGAGCGGTTCTGCGAGGATCTGCGTATAGCGGGACAGCGGGCAGGGGTGCTGGCTTAGCTGTGAAATGGCGCTGGAATTAAGGTGCTTCGACAGGCTCAGTATGGGCGGGTTCCGGTGCAGGTCCTTGAACAGTCCATTGAAGCGCTTTCCCTTTACTCGGCCACCGTCAGCCCCTAGACGTTCTTGCTCCGTTCCAACCAATCAGGGCCTGTATGTCGCCAGAACTTGCCATCGGACTCATCCTCGCCGCGCTTGCCGGCGTCGCGGTCGGCTGGCTGATCTGGGCGCGCCCGGCAAATGGGCTTCGTGCTGACCTGAGCCGTCTGCGCGAGGAGCATGACCGCGAACGCGCCGGACACGCTGCGGCGCGCGATGCGGCCGTCAGCCATCAGCGCGACCATGCGCTGGCGCAGAAGGATGCCGAGGAACGTGCCAGGGAAGCCGCGGCGTTGCGCGATGAACTCGCCGCGCGCGATACGAAGATCGAGGCGCTCGATGCGCACCGGCTGGAACTGGTCGACCTGAAGCGTGGCCTCGCCGAGCAGGAAAAGGCGTTCGCGGCGCGGGAAGCGGATATCGACAAGCGCTTCGCCGCGCTTGCGGATAATGCGCTTGGCAAGTCGACCGAAGCGTTCCTGAAGCGTGCCGAGGAAACGCTCGTTCGGCACCGGGAACAGGCGGGGCAGGGCCTCGAAAAGAACCGGGAGGCGCTCGACAAGCTGATCGCGCCGATGCGTGAAACGCTGGTCAAATATCAGGACCGCCTGAAGGAGGTCGAAGACAAGCGTGCCAACATGTTCGGCGCGATCAACGCCGCCATCGGCGATGTGAAGGCAGGGCAACTGCGCGTCACCGAGGAGGCGCAGCGCATCGTCCATTCGCTCCGGAACGCGCCCAAGGCCCGCGGCCGCTGGGGCGAGCATCAGCTGCGCCGCGTCCTCGAAATGGCCGGACTTTCGCAGCATTGCGACTTCGCCGAAGAGGTGCATGTCGAGAATGAGGACGGCGCACGGCGGCCCGACGTCGTCGTCAACCTGCCCGGCGAACGCGTGCTCGTCATCGACGCGAAATGCTCGCTGGTCGCCTATCAGGACGCCGTCGGCGCGAAGAGCGAGGAGGAGCGGCTTGCGCACATGCTGGTGCACGCCAAGGCGCTCAAGACGCATGTGAATATGCTGTCCAGCAAGGATTATCTCGGCCAGTTCGACGACACGCTCGATTTCGTCATCATGTTCGTGCCGGGCGAGAATTTCCTTTCCGCCGCGCTGGAGGTCGACCAGGGCCTGTTCGAACACGCCTTCGAAAAGCGTGTCCTCCTCGCCAGCCCGACGAACCTGATCGCCATCGCCCGCACCGTCGCGATGGTGTGGCAGCAGGAAAAGGCGGCGGAAAACGTTCGTGAGATCGCGGCGCTGGGCAAGGAGCTTTACGAACGCCTCGCGACGATGGGCGAACATGTTGCCCGCGTCGGCAAAAACCTCGACCAGGCGACGGGCGCTTACAACAAGATGGTCGGCAGCCTGGAATCGCAGGTCCTGACCAGCGCGAGGCGCTTCAGGGATCTGGAGATCGACCCGCCGAAAAAAGAGATCGACGCACTGGACATGGCCGATACCGAGCCGCGGCAGCTGACGAAGCTCGATCCCGATGCGATGCGCGAAGCGGCGGAGTAGGCACGCGCGTCATTTATAATCATCCCCCGCTTTCGTGGGGATGACGAGTTTGGGGGCGTTCCTGCGAGGCTAAGCGGGAGCCGCACCGTCCGCGTCCACCGCGCCGTCGGTCGTCCACCGCCCCGTCACGCGTACCGGCTTCTCTACGAGGTCTACCGGCGTCCGCTGCAGGATCAGGCGTACACGGCCCTCGCCATTGTCGCGCAGCAGCTCGAACGCGCCGCTGTCGCGCTTCAGGACTCCGGTTTCGTCGAACGGCGTGCCGTCCGTCATATGTCAGCCAGTTCCGGCGCGAACCGTCCGTCGATGAGAACGAAACAGACCCGTGCGGGTACGCCCGAGCGATTGGCCCAGCCGTGATTGGTTCCGCGCTGGATGACGATGTCGCCGGTGCGGACGATCGTTTCGCCGACGTCGAGGATCAGGGTGATCTCCCCTTCGAGGACGATGCCATAGTCGATGCTCTCGGTGCGGTGCATGAACGCGTGCCGGGTGCCCGCGCCGACGTGCCGGCTGGCCTCGGCGGCGCCCGTCTCTGCAAACAGCGCCCGTGCCTCTTCCGCCGAGACCTCCGCCTCATCGTCTTCCGGTGGAAAATCGACGATGCGGATGCGCGTGCCGTTCGCAGGCGGCGGTAGCGAGACCGCTCCTTCCTCGGGTTCATCCGCGCCCGCTTCGATCGGCGCTGGCGTTTCCCGGGTCGCCCAGAGTTCGTGAAACACCGTCCCGCGCCCACCGCCGAAACCCTGCACGCGCGGCGGCGCGCCGTCCGACAGGACGACCGCGCGGCCGTCGGCATCATGTCCGGTGACGATGCGCCTGACGCTCATGTCCGTCTCCTCCGCTGGTTCAGCACTTCATAGACCATGACGGCGCAGCTGACCGCGACGTTCAGCGAATCGGCGCGCCCGCGCATCGGCAGCTTCACCAGCGCATCGCAACGCGCCTCGTAATCGTCCGGCAGGCCGTGCTGTTCATTGCCCATCAGGACGACGGTCGGCGCAGCATAATCCGGCGCCTGATAGTCCGTCGTCGCCTTCAGGCTGGTGCCGACGATCATGGTATCCCTGGCCCAGTCGAAGAACACCGCCGCATCCGTCCGCGCGAGCGGCACGGTGAACAGCGCGCCCATGGATGCGCGCACCGCCTCGACGCTGAACGGATCGCAGGACCGATCGAGAAAGATGACGCCGCCGGCCCCCACCGCATCGGCGGTCCGCAGGATCGTTCCGAGATTGCCGGGATCCTTCAGTTCCTGGCAGGCGATCCAGATGTCCGCATCGCCGGCGTTCAACCGTTCGAGCCGGATATCGAGCGGTGCGAAGGCGCCGACGACGCCCTGCGGATTGTCCTTGCCGCTGATCTTCGCCAGAAGCGCGCGGGGCACTTCGAGCGCCTCGCCGCCATCCGCCGCCACCGCCTTGGCCAGCGCTGCCGTCAGCGGATGCGCATCGTCTTCGGCCTGAACGAGTATCTTCGGGACGTGCCCGGCGTCCAGCGCCTCGGTGCAGATGCGCAGGCCCTCGGCCATGAACAG
>JBCCAC010000353.1:0-2842 GCA_039815015.1 Pseudomonadota bacterium
AACACGGACGATGCCGACACGCCGCTCGTCCATGACGGTCTGAAACCGCTCCTGACGATGGATGTCTGGGAACACGCCTATTATCTCGACAAGCAGAACGATCGCGGCGCCTATGTCGACGATTTCCTCGACAATCTCGTCAATTGGGACTTCGCGGAGACCAATTTGGAGAAGGCGGAGAGCGATCTCGTCGCCGCGTAAATCCGCATAGCCTTTCCGACGGCGCGTCGTCCCAATCGGGGCGGCGCGCCGTTTTGCGTTCGGAGCAAAGCATATGGGAACGGACATGACCGATCCGGAATTCGTGCGGCAGGTACCGGACGGCGATGACCGCGAGCGCCGCGTATGCGGAACGTGCGGCTTTATCGATTATCAGAACCCCAGAGTGGTCGTCGGATCGGTCGTCGACGTCGATGGCGATGTCCTCCTTTGCCGCCGCGCCATCGAACCACGAAAGGGCTATTGGACGCTGCCGGCGGGGTTTCTCGAACTCGGGGAAACCGTCGAGGAAGGCGCCCTGCGGGAAGCGCGCGAAGAGGCCTGTTGCACGCTCGACATCACCGGCGTTCTCGCCGTCTATTCGGTGCCGCGTATCGGTCAGGTTCAGGTCATGCACATGGCTCGTCTCGCCGCCCCCGGATACGCTGCCGGGCCTGAGAGCGAGGAGGTCGCGGTGTTCCGGTGGGACGACATTCCCTGGGACGATCTGGCGTTCCCGACCGTCCACTGGGCCTTGCGGCAGGCACGCCAGGTTTGGGGGACGACCGGCTTCGTCCCGTTCGGCAATCCGGACGGCGAGCGCGGCGACCTCACCGCCTGACCGAGTCGGGCCGCCTTTCGGTCCATCGCAGCGATCAGTCGGATTTCGTCGCCTGCGCGTGCTTGGTCAGAACGGGCGTCTGCGACAGCGCGAAGACGAAGGTCAGGCCGGTAACGCCCCACACCTTGACGTCGACCCACTGGTCGAATGTCAGCATCTGCCGCGCCGCCTCGTTGAGGCCCGCCAGGAACAGGAAAAACAGCGCCCAGTTGCGGGTCAGCAATGTCCAGCCGCGATCGGTCATTTCCGGAAAGCCCGATTCCAGCACCAGCTTCAGGAGCGGCCGGCCCGTCACGAGGCCGGTCAGGAGAATGCCGGCGAACAGCAGATAGACCGCCGTCGGCTTTACCTGAATGAAGGTCTCGTCGCGCAGATAGATCGTCAGACCACCGAAGACCGCGACGATCGCGCCGGTGACGATCTGCATCGCGGTCACGCGCCGCGTCTTCACGAACGATATGAGCATCGCGATCGCGATCGCGATCATGAACGCCGCCGTCGCCGCGACGGCCTGCGCGATGTCATCGCCGGGCGCGAGCGCATTCACGCCGAAGAATACGAGGAGCGGACCGAAATCGAGCGCGAAGCGAAGACCGGGATTCAGTGTATGGGCAGGCGTCTTAGCGGACGTGTCGGCCGGTGTTTCGGGGGTCGTCATAAAAGCGGGTCCGTCATCAGTCCTCTATGGCCGCCGTCAGGATGGTAGAGGCGCGGCGCTCGACATCTGTAATACGCGCCATGTCGTCATGACGCCCCGGCCGGTCGGGCGCGCCGCAGCGTCCTGGCGCAGCGTACCCGGCCGGCCGCATGACATCAGCCGCCGAACGTGCGCTGCCACCACCCCCTGCGTTTGGGGCCCGTATCGGCGGTCTCGCCCTGATCGTCCCCGCCCTGATCCGTCGCCGCCGGATCTGCAACCGGTGTTGCGGCGGCAGGCGCCGTGGCGACGATTTTGGCGGCCGCCGCATCGGGAGCATCCGTTTCCACCTTTGCCGCCGCGGACATATTGGTATCGGGGCCGGAGGCGGCATCCGCACCGTCTGCGACGACGTCGGACGCCGCTTTCGATGGTGCCTTTGACGATGCCTTGCGCGGTCGCCGTTTCGGCGCTTTGGCGGTATCCGCATCGTCGTCCGCTACCGGGTTCGCATCATCACGATCTTCGGCCGGTCTGGTCTTCCGGGACCTCGATGTGCTGCGCTTGGCAGGCTTCGATTCTGAATCGGCGTCGGAAGCGTCAGCGGCATCCTCGCCGTCAACGGCCTCATCATCGCGATCCGTGTCGGTTGCGGCGGCCCGGCGGCCTCGACCGCGCCCGCCACGGCGCCCGCGGCGACGGCGGCCCCGGCCGTCATCATCATCGGCGCCTGCTGCCTTATCGGCTTTGTCGATCTCGCCATCGGTCGCGTCGGCCTCGACCATATCGGGCTCGGCATCGGCAGTTTCATCGGCGGTGTTCGGAGCATCGGACCGCTTGCGCCCCCGACCGCCACGGCGGCGCCGGCCGCGCGGTGATGGCTCGTCCTCGTCGCGCCCGCCCTCGCCGGGCTTCTGCCCGGCATCCGTCGCCGCTTCGACATCGTCATCCTCATGCGGATCGTCGTCGCGCGCGCCTCGGCCGCGCCGGTTACGACCGCCGCGCCGTCGGCGTCCACCGCGACCGCTTTCCTCATCGCGGCCCCGACGCCCGCGACCGCCACGACGGTTCCGGCCGCCGCGCTCCTCGTCTTCATCATCCTCGTCGAGCACGACCTCCTCGTCGTCCTCTTCCGGTTCATCACCGACATCGGGCTTGGTGATATCGACGGTCGGCGTTGGCGGTCCGCCGCGCGCCTCCATGTCGATTTCGCCGGGATGCATCTCGGCTTCCGGACATATGGTCACCGAAATTCCGTAGCGATGCTCCAGATTGGCGAGGGACTTCCGCTTGTCGTTGAGCAGATAGATCGCCGTTTCGGCAGGCATATGCAGCGTGAAATCGCTGTTCTTGCCCTTCAGCGCCGCCGCTTCGACCAGACGAAG
>JBCCAC010000204.1:0-5001 GCA_039815015.1 Pseudomonadota bacterium
ACACCGGGCGCGTCGTGACGGTATCGCGAGCCTGCCTCTGCCCAGGCGAGGGCAAGCCGGCACTCGCCGGCAATGATCGACGGTAGCAGCTCCTCGCGCTGCGCCGCGCCTGCGAGGTGCGCGAAGACGCCGCCCGCGAGGACGATCGACTCAAGCCAGGGCTCGACGACGAGACCTTCGCCGAGCGCTTCGCCTGCGACCATCAGTTCGGAAAGGCCGCCGCCAAGGCCGCCGTCGGCCTCGGAAAAGGGCAGGGCGGTCAGGCCCATGTCGGCGAGCATCGACCAGTTCTCGGGTGAAAATCCGTGCTCGGTCGCGCGATAACTTCGCCGCCGTTCGACATCGCCGCCATAGCGGTCGGTCGCGAATCGCTCGACGCTCGCCTTCAACAGGCGCTGGTCTTCGTCGAGATCAAAATTCACGCGGCTTCCGCCCGCTCGCGCCCCGCACGGCTGAATTCGATGTCGAGCCGTTTCAGGCCGCGCAGCAGCATGTTGGGAACATGGGTCAGGTCATGATCGGGCGCGAGGCGGATGTCGTCGATGCGGTCGAGAAGTTCCTCGTAACAGACTGCCATTTCCTTGCGTGCCAGCATGTTGCCGACGCACATGTGAATGCCCTTGCCGAAGGCGAGCTGACGGCGCGCCTCCTTCCGGTCCGCCTGAAACGCATCGGGCTCCGCGAACATCTCCGGATCGCGATTGGCCGCGGCGAAGCGGACCATCAGCATGGCGCCCTTGGGGATCGCGACGCCGTCGAGTTCGGTGTCGTGCCGCGCCACACGCCACAGGCCGGATGAGGGGCTTTCCAGACGCAGAATTTCTTCGACCATCAGCGGGATCAGGCTGCGGTCCGCGCGCACCTTCGCCATTTCATCGGGATTCTGGATCAGAAGCAGAAGGCCGCCGGCGAGGCTGGAGGTGGTGGTCTCGTTCCCGGCCACCATCAACTGCTGCAGGATCGACATCAGCTCCGCATCATCGAGCGGCTGTTCGCCCTCCAGCCGGGCCTGGACGAGATCGGTCAGGAGATCGTCCTGCGGCTCCGCGCGGCGCGCGTCCAGGCGCTCCTTCATGGCATGCTGGAACTCGACCACCTGACGCGCACATTCCAGCTCGCGATCCTTGTCGATCATGCCGCCCAGCCGGTCCGCGAAGGCGTCAGACCAGCGCTTTACGCGTTCGGTATCCGCGCGCGTCAGGCCGATCTGTTCGGCGATGACGGCGACGGGCAGCGGCATGGCGACGTCATCGATGAATTCCGCTCGCCCGGTATCCGCGACAGCCTCGATCAGATCGACGGCGACGGCGCGGATGTCCGCCTCCATCGCGTTGACGCGGCGCATGGAAAAGGCCTGGTTGACCAGTCCGCGATAGCGCGTGTGATCGGGCGGATCCGCCGTCAGCATCGTGTTTACCGCCGGCCAGCCTTCATCGAGGATCGCCTTCACATCCGGATCGGCCGCGCGGGCGCCCGCCAGCATATCACCGAAATCGCTTGAGAAATCGTCGACGCGTTTGCAGCAGTCGACGACCGCGTCATAGGACAGAACGAGAAACGTCGTGGTGCCGGGCATCTGGTAAACCGGACACTCTGCGATGGCCGCCTGATAGAAATCGAACGGATCCTCAAGGACCGCCGGGTCGAAGAAATTCACCTCGTCAATCGCCACGCTCATCGCTCGCCGGTGCTCCCCGCGCCAAACCCGATTGGAAACACGCTAGATGAGCGCCCGCGGCAGCGGCGACGGGCGTTATTGTTAGTCGCGATCGTCAGTCGCGGTTGTCCAGAACGGTGTAGGTTCGGGCCGCGAAGCGCCAGACCCCATCGGTGCCTTTCCGATACCGGTCGTCATAGCGGCCGCTGACGGTCATGCGCTGGCCGTCCTTCGCCGTCAGAATCTCGAGCGCGTACCAGGACCCGTCGCCTTCCGCCGCACCAATGCGGCAGCCACCGCCCGTCCAGTACATGGCGGCGAAGTCGAAGCCGGCCATCAGGCCTTCCCAATGCGATCGAATCGCGTCGCGGCCCTCCCGCCGTTCGCCCATCAGTTCCCAGACGGCGTCCTCGGTCCATGTGGCGGTAAAGGCGTCGGCATCGCGCCGGAAGACGGCGTCGCCATAGGCTTCGATCAGCTCCCTGACGGCCAGCCGGTCGGCAATATCCCCTGACCAGCGCATCAGCCCGCATCTCCGGCCTTCGGATCCGTGAAGAAGTCCGCGCGCGCAACGCCCTCGGGATCGTAGACCGGCTCGGCGAGGTCGACGCGGTACTTCTTCACCTCGGCATCGCGCACGTCGAACTGCGACAGATGGCCCAGCATGGTCGCATATGTGTCGCCGGCAAGGTGGGCGGCGAGCGCGGCTTCATCGTCCCATTCCTCGAACACATAAACCCGTGCCGGATCATCGGGGCAGGGCGTCCAGCTATAGGCATTGCAACCGCCGCGTTTGCGGGCGGCATCGATATAGGGCTTCGCGGCGGCGAGTGCGTCGGCGCGGCGTGAGGCGTCGATATGCGTGTATCCGGCGACAACGATCATGGGACGATCTCCTTTAGCTGTGCTGCATGGCGCCGCCATCGACGACGATGCCGTGGCCGCTGACGAAACTGGCCTCTTCGGAACAGAGGAACAGTGCGACGCTGGCGATCTCGTCGGCCGTCCCGATGCGACCGAGCGCGGCGCGCTGTTCCCAGAACCGGCGCGCCTCGGGTGCGGCATCGAATATCGGGCTCGTCATGCCGGTTTCGATGGCGCCCGGCTGGATGCAGTTGACCGTGATGCCGGCGGGGCCGAGTTCGCTCGCAAGGACCTTGGTCAGGCCGAGGACGCCATGTTTCGACGCGGCATAGGCGGCGAATTCCGCATCGCCGAAGCTCGACATGATGGACCCGATGGTGACGATGCGGCCGGCCGCGCTTTCCTTCAGATACGGGATCGCCGCGCGGCTCAGGCGGAAGATAGCGCCGAGATTGACGTTCATCGTCCGATCCCAGACATCGTCGGTCATGTCCGCCGTCGGCGCCGTGGACACGATCCCGGCGGCCGGGATCAGAATGTCGATGCCGCCGAGCGCCTTGACGGCCGCCGCCACGATATGCGCGGCCGCGTCGGGCGCAGCGACGTCGAGCGTCAGATCGGCGGGCGCCTGATCGACGCCGAGCACATCCGCGCCCTCGGCCTTCAGACGCCTGGCGATGGCCGCCCCCATGCCCGATGCGGCGCCGGTCACGACCGCGCGGCGGCCCTCAAATCTCGTCATGCCGCGCTCCCGTCGTCATTGGCGATCTGCAGGATCATCTTCCCGTTATTCGCGCCGGAAAACAGTTTCAGGAAGGCGGGGACGGCCTGGTCGAGTCCCAGTTCGACATGCTCGTCGAAAGCGAGGCGGCCATCCGCCAGCCAGGACCCCATCTCCACCGCGCCGCTCGCGAATTCGTCCAGAAAATCGCGGATCAGAAACCCTTCGATACGGGCCGATTTCACGATCAGTTGCCACAGATTCCGCGCGCCCACCGGTTCGCGATTATATTCGGAGATCAGGCCGCAAAGCGCGACGCGTGCACCCTCGTTCAGATTGAGAAGGCCGGCGTCGAAAATATCGCCGCCGACATTTTCGAAGATGACGTCGACGCCATCCGGTGCGGCGTCGCGAATGGCCGCGTCGAGCGCCGAGACATCCTTGTCGCGATAATCGATGGCGGCGTCATAGCCATAGCGTTCCGTCAGGCGCGCGCACTTTTCAGGCCCGCCCGCGATACCGACGGTCCGGCAGCCCTTGATCTTCGCAATCTGTCCGACGAGCGAGCCGACGGCACCGGCCGCCCCGGTGACGAGGACGGTGTCGCCGGGGGTGGGACGGCCGATGCGCAACAGACCGAAATAGGCGGTCAGGCCGACCGCGCCGAACACCGACAGATAGTTGGTGACGCTCGGGACGGCATCGGCGTCGATAAGCTGTGTGAAACCGCCCGCCGCGGCGACGCTGTAATCCTCCAGCGCGCCCAGCGTCATCGCCCAGCGGCCTTCCGGAAAGTCCGGATGACCGCTGGCGGCGATGCGGCCGATGACCGTCGCGCGTACCGCGTCGCCGAGCGCGATCGGCGGCATATAGCTGGGCGCCGCGTCCATCCAGCCGCGCATGGCAGGATCGAGTGAGGCATAATGATTACGGATGACGATCTCACCCTCCGCCGGCGTGGGCACGGCATCGCTGACATGCGCGAAGTCCGCCGCGGTCGGGATGCCTTCCGGACGGCGATGCAGTAGCAGGCGGCGATTTTCAGATCCCGGATTTGCAGACATGCGCGCGACCCCCGTTTCCCTGCGGACGCGCCTGTGGTATCGATGGCTCGTCCGTTTCCGGACCATACGCGCGAAGATTCACCTCGGCTCTTCACAAAAGCGCGAGCGGCGACGGACATCATCGTCATCGGTTCTGGGGAGGAACCGCCTATGTCCATCGCCGCAAAAGGCGCCGCGTCCGGAAATGAAGCGTCCAGACGGGACACGTCCGGCCTGTCCCTGTCGCGCATTCTCGATACCGTCACGATTACCAAGCCCGCCGAAGTGCGTGCCGCGGCGGAAGCGCTGCGCGACGTCGCGCTCGATCTTGGCGAACTGGTCGTCGCGGCCTGTGACAATATCGCGTCGATGAAGCCGGTGATGGACGATGAGGGCAACATCATCGCCGAGGATGTCTGGGAGCATAATGATAGCGGCCGCTGGTGGGAGGCGGAGAATCTGGCGCTCGCCTCACCGCTGACGCATGGCTGCCGCTATGAATCGGAGCCGTTCTGGGTGTCGGCCGACGGGTTTCACACGCGGGCACCGAACGACTATCTCGACCGCATCGACCTCAAGGATTTCCGGGACCGGGCGCTTTGCGTCGCGGCGATCGTCGTACCGGTACACCTGCCCTTCGGCCAGATCGGCGCGGCGAGCTTCGGTTGCCGCGACCGCGAGCGGACCGATCTCAGCCGCGAATTCGAACTCTATGC
>JBCCAC010000241.1:0-4287 GCA_039815015.1 Pseudomonadota bacterium
ATCGCCGTCATATCCCGTTTCCGTTCGGCTGGTATATCCGGCCCCCCGGATATCGGGTGCGATAACAGTGTATTTGTCCGCCCCGCGCCGTCGCTTATCTCGGCACCGACGATGCGCGCGAGCCCTTCGTGCCCGCCGACGTGTTCGTCATGAAGACGGACGGCACGAACATCAGAAACCTGACGTCGGGCCTCGACCGCTCCGCCGGCGATCCGCAATGGCTTTCCCGGTCCGAAATCGCCTTCTCCTTCCAGGATCGGGGCGAGATGAATATCGGCGTGGTGAACCTGGCCGGGCGGCGGCGCGTCGCCGTGGAGGGGATTGGCGGGACGACGATTGGCAGGCCCTATGTCAGCGGCACTTTCGATGCCGGCGACAATGGCCGCATCGTTTTCACCAAGGGGAGCGCGTACCGCCCCGCGGACCTCTATTCCTATCGCGGCGGGAAATCCCGCAGGCTGACGTCCCTGAACGAGGATCTGCTGGCGCATAGGGATCTCGGCGCGCTGCGCACCTTCACCTATCAGTCTTCACTCGACGGCCGCGATATCCAGGGATGGATGATCACCCCGCCCGGCTACGAGGAGGGGCGAGCCTACCCGCTGATCATCGAAATCCACGGTGGCCCCCATCTCGCCTATGGGCCGCATTTCTCCGCCGAGCTGCAGCGTATGGCGGCGGCGGGCTATGTCGTCATCTACGACAATCATCGCGGCTCGACTGGATATGGCAGCGAATTCGCGAATCTCCTGAAATACAAATATTCCAGCCCGGACGATTTCGCCGACCACATGTCGGCGGTCGACTGGGCCATCGAAAACGGCTTCGCAGACCGGGAAAACCTGTTCATCGCGGGCGGCTCGGCCGGTGGGATCGCGACCGCATATGCGATTGGCCTGACGGATCGCTTCAACGCGGCGATGGCCGCGAAGCCGGTCATCAACTGGGTGTCGAAGGTCCTGACCGCGGACAGTTATATCGGCCAGATCGCCAATCAGTTTCCAGGGCCGCCATGGGAGCATCTCGACCATTATTGGGAGCGGTCGCCACTGTCCCTCGTCGGCAACGTCACCACGCCGACGATGCTCATCACCGGTGAGCTCGACTATCGAACGCCGATTTCGGAGACGGAGCAGTTCTTTCAGGCGCTGCAGCTTCGCGGCGTGCCGAGCGTGATGGTCCGCCTGCCGGACGCCAATCACGGCATCGCCGCCCGGCCGTCGCGTCTCAACGCGAAGACGGACTACACGCTCGCCTGGTTCGAGAAGCACAGGACGGATGCAGATGCGGACGAAACGCCTTCGGGAGGCGGGCCGCGTTCGGCGCGCTGACAGCGCGCTGACGGCGCGGTCGATATCGGCGACGCGAGGTGGATCGGCACCCCGAAAACCTCGTTGCCTTTTCACGCCATGGGGGTACGTCGATCCCGGATGAAAGCCACGAACCAGATTCCCGCCTGTGTGGGGACGACGCTAGCGCTCTTCGGCGTTGGAAATTCCGCGCCCGGTCGTCAGATAGGTCGCAAAGCTGCCCAGCCAGTGTCCGCCTTCGTAATTCTCGGCACTGACCGCGGCGATACCCACCTCCCGGTGCCGGTCGGCGGCGGCCTGCAGGGCGGCCCGGCGCGGATCGTCCGCGGGGAGGGCGTGGCGGATTCCTTCCATGGCCCAGGCGCGCGACAGGTTGACGCCGTCCAGATGCACGAGCTTGCCGTCCGTGGGGTCGAGGACGATGCCGGGTTCCAGCCAGTCGGCCGATCCGTCCGTCGGAATGCCCGGCAGGAAATCGCCCAGCCAGCCGGCGAACCGATCGCGCGGCAGTACCCGGCGCATGAGATCGGCCTCCATCAGGCAGGGTGACAGGAAATCCTCGCCCGACGGTTCGTAACCGATCGGGCAATCCCTGTCGTTTTCATGAAAGGCGAGTGACTTCTCGAGGATCAGCGCTTCCAGTGCGGCATTCCCGGCCTGCCGCGCATGATCGAGCATCAGGCCGAAGGCGAAGGCGCTCTGATTGTGCGTGCCGATACGAATGGGATAGGCGAGATCGGGCAGCCACGCCATCATGTTGGTGACGATGGCGTCTTCCAGCGGCCGCAGCGTTTCACGCCATATGCGCATCCGCGCATCGTCGCTCTCATCGAGTTCGGCCACCAGCTGCAGGAACCACGCAACGCCATAGGGCCGCTCGAACGCCGCGCGATCTCCGCCAGTATAATAGTCGAGTTCGCCGCGCATATTTTCGGCGGTCAGGCTGCGGCCGAGCGCCGTCATGATGATCGGCCGCAATGGTGTATCGGGGTCGGTACGCACGACCCGCGCCAGCAACCAGTGCCCGTGGACGGCGCTGTGCCAGTCGTAACAGCCGTAAAAGGCGGGGGTCAGTTCGCGCGGCGGCCGCGCGTCGGCATCCCCCTCCATTACATGACTGATCTTGTTGGGATATTCGCGGTGCACGCAATCGAGCGCGAGCGCCGCGAACCGATCCGTCTCGACGCCTGTCCGGGGCGACAGGACATCAGCCGGTTCGGCCGCGTCGACGGCGTTGGTCATAGAGACCACGAGCAAAAGTCCGAGGACTGAACGCAAGACGATTTCATGCATGTCGTTCACCGTCTTTCCGTGTGATCTTGCAACGCCGTGTGTCAACGTCTGGCGGGGTCGTTTGGACCGCATCTGGACATTGTGTCGAACAGGCTGGGTATCGAACAGGCTGGGTATCGGACATGTGGGGGTCTGGAGCGACGATCCCCGAAGTTTCCGAAACACCCTGCGCCCGCTTCCCATCCTGGCGTCATACTCGCGCGCCCACACGAGCGCCAAAGAAAACGGGCCGCTCCCGAAGGAACGGCCCGATGTCTACCGGTTGAGGACCGGGTATTTGGCTTTCGCCGTTACGCGGCCTTGCGGCGACGCATGGCGCCGATGCCGGCGAGCCCGAGGCCGAAGAGGCCGAGGACGGCCGGAGCCGGCACCTCGATCGGGTCGTCGAAATTCGCGCTGAGGATCGAGACGGTGTAGTCGAGATCGCTCGGCCCCGTGACGGAGAGCGCGATGGTGTCGTCGCCGGTCAGGAGGCTCGTGTCGAACGACAGGCTGGTCGTCAGCATCTGAATGCCGATCGGCTCGCCGCCCAGCGTCTGTCCGACCTGCGTGGAAACCGTCACCGAGTCCGTCTCGACGCCGTTGACGCTGAGCGTCAGGATACGCGTCAGGTCGGCGGCGACCGTCAGAATGTCGAGCGTGGCGATGTCGTCGCCCGTGATCGTCGCGGCGGACGACAGGAGATCGTTGACGTCATAGCTGAGCGTCACCAGCGATTCGACCTGCGCGCCATTGGTCAGCGACAGCTGGCCACCGGCGATTTCGAGCTGTGCTGAGTTCGATTGTTCGGCGCTGAGGTTCGAGGTGACCTCGAAATCGACACTGCGAACATTGCCGTTCGCCAGGGCGGTCGGGCCCGTCGAAATCGAACCGGTGTTGATCGTGACCTGATTGTTCTCACCATCGAAGAGGGTGTCGAACGGATCGATCTCGACCGTCAGCGCGCTGGCGGAACCGGCCATGCCGAGTGCCGTGGCACCGGCGACGAGCGTTTTCGCGAAATTCGTCATCTACTTAAACTCCTTGCCCTTTTCGGTGCCTTTATGTGGGGGACTGGCACCTCTGCGGATGGGGTATGCAGGCCTCGTGCCATCGGAGCACAATCATTAAATAACAAAAGCTTGACCAATTTCGCGCCGAGAATTGGTTACCAAAGTGTAAGGACTCCCGACACCGGGCTTGCCGTGGATCAACCCGGGGCGTCCTGTCCGCTTGCGCGGCCACCCGCGCGCCTCTACCTGCGGTTCCGACATGACCGCCCCCGCCAAGACCCCCACCACGCACATCCGCAATTTCTCGATCATCGCGCATATCGATCACGGGAAATCGACGCTCGCCGACCGGTTGATCCAGACCACTGGCGGCCTCGCCGAGCGCGAGATGACCGAGCAGCTCCTCGACAATATGGACATCGAGCGCGAGCGCGGCATCACCATCAAGGCGCAGACCGTGCGGCTGACCTACACCGCGTCGGACGGCGAGACCTATCAGCTCAACCTGATGGACACGCCCGGCCATGTCGATTTCGCCTATGAGGTCTCGCGCAGCCTGGCCGCGTGCGAGGGCGCGCTCCTGGTCGTCGACGCCGCGCAGGGGGTGGAGGCGCAGACGCTCGCCAACGTCTACCAGTCGATCGAGCACGACCACGAGATCGTCCCCGTCATCAACAAGGTGGATCTGCCCG
>JBCCAC010000350.1:0-2852 GCA_039815015.1 Pseudomonadota bacterium
CGTGGGCGCACCTGCATGGCGACGTCCCGGATGGCGCTCGCCAGATAATCGGCATGGGCGTCGTCTATGCCCAGGAAAGCGGGACAGATGGCCCGGTCCCAGCGGGCGATCTGATCGCCTTGGCCCTCGGTGCTCACCGCGCGAACGAAACTACGGATGTCCGCACTGCTCGCCGCGCCGCGCCCGACGATGGTAATGGTGTCCTCGTCCAGTGCCGTCTCCGCGATCGAGGCGCGCGGCGGCTCCTGCGCGACGGCGGCCAGACCGCCCAGCGCGATGACCATCAGCGCGATCAGACGGCGGACCGGACCGGACCGGCCGGTCTCGCCGTCCTCGCGTGCGGCTTCGGACATGGTTTCGGGCGCGTTTGCGGACATGTGTTCGGGCATGGCGACATCCTCCTGGCATCGCCATCAGCGCGCATTCCTACCGCGAGCGCAATGTCGAGTGCTTCCGGTTCTTGTCGCCGGTTGCGCGTTCCGGTGTCGATCGTACGAAATCGCGAAACTGACGATCTGACGTCGCGGGTGTTGATCGGAATGAAACCGCTTTCCTACACATGTCTACTTACGGCATGGTGATCGCATGGGCAGCTTTGCGAATCTCTTATACGGATCAAAGGGTTCGGTGCGCCTGGCTGCGGCCGGACGAAAACGTCATATGTGTGACTTTGGTGTGCGCTTTGCCGCTTGGGGCCGACGTATCGGCGCGCTAGGAACGCGGCATGGCTGACGCTGACAATCGCAACCACCTCTATCTCGTCGACGGCTCGGGCTACATCTTCCGCGCCTATCACAAGCTGCCGCCGCTCACGAACAAGGCCGGTGTGCCGACGGGCGCGGTCTATGGCTTCACGACCATGCTCTGGCGGCTGATCGACGATCTGAACGACGAAGGCGGTCCGGGCGCAGGCCCGACGCATCTTGCCGTCATTCTCGATCACAGCGCGCAGTCGTTCCGCAACGAGATGTATGCCGATTACAAGGCGCACCGGCCCGATCCGCCGGAAGATCTCGTGCCGCAATTCCCGCTGATCCGGGATGCGGTGCGTGCCTTTTCGGTGCCCTGTATCGAGGCGGAGGGTATCGAGGCGGACGACATCATCGCCTGCTATGCCCATGCCGCAACGGATGCCGGCTGGCGCACCACCATCGTCTCGTCCGACAAGGACCTGATGCAGCTGGTCGGCGGCCCGGTCGATATGCTCGACACGATGAAAAACGCCCGCATCGGCCCCGCAGAGGTCGAGGCGAAATTCGGCGTTCCCCCGGAAAAGCTCGGTGAGCTGCTCGCGCTGATGGGCGACAGCGTCGACAACATTCCGGGCGTCCGCGGCGTCGGCCCGAAGACGGCGGCGAAGCTGATCCAGGAATATGGCGACATCGGAACCGTGATCGACCGCGCGGACGAGATCAAGCAGAACAAGCTGCGGGAAAACATCCAGAATTCGACGGACGACATCCGCATCAGTCGCGAACTGGTCGAGCTGAAGACAGACTGGCCGCTGGCCATGCCGCTCGACGAACTGGCGCTCGACGAGCCGGCACCCGAACCCCTGACCGAATTTCTGGAGGAACACGGGTTCAAGACACTGCTGGCGAAGCTCGGCGTGCGCACATCCGGGACGCCGCAACCGGCGACGCCGAATGCGCCCGCTCCTGCCGAGACGATCCCGTTCGAGACGGAAGCTTATGAAACGGTCACCACGATCGAGGCGCTGGACGGCTGGATCGCCAAGGCGCGTGCGGCCGGTGCGGTCGGTTTCGACATCGAGACCGACGATCTCGATGCGATGCGCGCCAATCTCGTCGGCATCTCTCTCGCGACGGCACCGGGCCGGGCCTGCTACATCCCGCTGGCACATGTGGCCGAGGACGGCCTTCTGGGCGAGGCGCCGGAACAGCTCGACAAGGCCGCTGCCTTCGAACGGCTGAAGCCGCTGATCGAGGATCCGGCGGTTCTGAAGATCGGCCATAATCTGAAGTACGACCTTCTGGTTCTCCTGAACCGGGAAGGGATCGACCTCGCGCCGGTCGAGGACACGATGCTGATCGGCTATGCCCTCGAGGGCGGTCAGCATATCGGTGGCGCCCACGGCCTGGACCCGGCGGCGAAGCGCGAGTTCGATCACACGACCATCAAGTTCAAGGAGGTGGCGGGCACCGGCAAATCCGCCGTTACCTTCGACAAGGTTCCGCTCGAAAAGGCGACGCCCTACGCCGCCGAGGATGCCGACGTCGCGCTCCGCCTGCACCGCGTCTGGAAACCGCGTCTGTGGCGTGAACGCATGACGACGGTCTACGAACGGCTGGAGCGGCCGCTGGTCCCGGTCTTGGCGCGCATGGAGCGGCGCGGCATCGCCGTCGATCGCGCCGCCCTTTCCCGCCTCAGCGCCGATTATGCGACGCGCATGGAAGCGCTGGAATCCGATATTCACGGCCTTGCCGGGCGCGAGTTCAATATCGGCTCGCCCAAGCAGCTCGGTGAGATTCTGTTCGGCGAAATGGGCCTGGCGGGCGGCAAGAAATCCGCCAAGACCGGCGCCTATTCGACCGATGTCGACGTTCTCGAACGCCTGGCGGGGGAGGGGGTCGAGATCGCGCAGAAGGTGGTCGACTGGCGGCAATTGTCCAAGCTGAAATCGACCTATGCCGACGCCCTCGTCGCCGCCGTCAATCCGGATACGGGCCGCGTCCATACCAGTTTTCAGATGGCGGCGACGACGACGGGGCGGCTCTCCTCGTCCGACCCCAATCTGCAGAATATCCCCATCCGCACCGAAGAGGGCGCGAAAATCCGCGAAACCTTCGTGCCGGAGGCGGGCAATGTGCTGCTGGCGGCGGATTACAGCC
>JBCCAC010000425.1:0-1822 GCA_039815015.1 Pseudomonadota bacterium
AAACGGACGACCGCTTCTGGCTGATCTCGCTCGAATGCGACAATTGCTTCGATGTGGAATTCGTCGACACCGGCTTTGCGGGCTTTTCCTATCTGGGCCGGCCGATGACCTGGACGGTGCGGGCGCGCCGCCGTTTCTGACCGAAGGGGTCGCGATCATGATGCGCTGGGTCTTGCCGTTGATGCTGCTTGCCACGCCGGCGATGGCGGAGGATGCGCGCCCGAAGAACGTCATCCTGATGATCGCGGACGGGGCCGGGTACAATATGCTGGCGGCGACGCGTTACTGGACGGGCGCGCGGCTGACCGCGGACGGCAGCGCCTGGTCGCGCGCGGCGATGGCGACATATGCGCTGCGGCGTGGACAGGAGGGTGCAGGGCAGGATCCTGATATCGTCTATGACAGCGCAAAGGCGTGGGACATCGCGCTGCTTGCCGGGCCGTCGACCTGTGCGGAGGGCTATCCGGGCGCGTTCGCGGGCTATGAATGGCATCGCTGCACCTATCCCGACAGCGCCGCCACCATGTCGGCGATGGTGACGGGAACGCGCACCTATAATGGCGCGGTCAATGTCGATGGCGACGGGGTGAACCAGCTGAGCGTCGCGGAGGCGGCGAAGGCCGCCGGGCGCCGGGTCGGCAGCATTTCGACCGTACCCTTCACCCATGCGACCGTCGCGGCCGGCGGCGGTGCGCACGATACGGCGCGCGGCAATTATCACGAGATCGCGGCCGAACTTCTGAACGCACCGACGCTCGATTTCCTCGCCGGCGGCGGGCATCCGGATTATGACGGCAATGGCGATCCGCATGCTGCCGATGTCGATGCGGAGACGCGGTTTCGCTGGCTGTCGCCGGACGGCTGGCAGGCGGTCAAGGACGGGTCGGCGGGCTGGACGCTGGTCGAGGCGCGCGACGAGATCGCCGAGATGGCGGCGGGCGGGCGGCGTGAAGGCCGTATCCTCGTTCTGCCACCGGTCGCGGCGACGTTTCAGGTGGAGCGTGATTTTCCCGATGATCTGCGCTCGCCGGCGACACCGCCGGGGGCCGTGCCGCTGCTGACGACGGTACCGCCGCTCGCGGAACTGACGCGCGCGGCGCTGTCGCAGCTGGATGGCGAGGACGGCTTTTTCCTGGCGGTCGAAGGCGGCGCGGTGGACTGGGCCATGCATGGCAATTCGCTGGGGCGCGCCATCGAGGAATATCTCGATTTCGACGCGGCCGTCGCGGCGGTGGACGCCTGGCTTAGCGATCCGGCGACGCCCGCCGGCTGGGATGACACGCTGGTGATCGTGACCGCCGATCACGATCACCTCCTGATGGGACCGGATGCAAGCGTTCCGTTTCAGTCCGTAAGGGACGCCGGACGGGACCGATTGCCGGGGCATAGCTGGTTTTCAGGCAGCCATTCCAATCAATTGGTGCCGCTGTACGCGCGCGGTCCGGGTGCCGAAGAGATCATCGCGCTGGCCGATGAAGAGGACCGTGTGGCGGACGCCGACGGTATCGTCCGCGGGCGTGGCCGCTATCTGCAGCAGCCGGAGCTGGGCACTGCGATCCTGGAATTCATGACGCCCTGAGCGCGAACGTGTGCGAACCCGGGCGAAGAGCGGACCTTTCGGCGTCTCAAGCGTTCTTCACCCTGAAACCGGGAAGAAGAGGGAACGCTCATGTCCGATAATGTCTATGCTGTCACCGAAATCGTCGGCACCTCGAAGACCAGTGTCGACGACGCCATTCGAGGGGCCGTCGCGCGCGCATCGAAAACGCTCAAGAATCTCGACTGGTTCGAAATGTCCGGCGTTCGCGGCCATATCGTCGAT
>JBCCAC010000247.1:0-4171 GCA_039815015.1 Pseudomonadota bacterium
CATGACCGAGCAGCGTCGCGATCAGCGGCTGGTCGGGGGCCAGCTCAACCGCGCGTTCCAGGGGGCCGACCGCCTCGTCCGGCCGTCCGGATTCGAGGAGGACCTGCCCCTTCAATTCCAGAATATAGGGGTCGTCCGGATTGATCGCGAGCAGCGCGTCCGCCTCTGCCGCCGATTGATCGGGATAAGCGCCCTTGTGATAGGCATAGGCGCGCGCCACGCGGGCCGGCGCGCTGGTGTCGGACGGCGGGAATTCACGCAGCGTGCGCGAAGGATCTTCGACGAATCCGAACAGCTTCGCCTTCACGCGCTGAAAATCTGCTTCGATCCGGGGATCGGTCGGCGCGTCCCAATAGGGCGATGCTTCATAAAGCGCCTGCAGGGTCGAAATACGATCGCCCGACAGGGGGTGCGTACGGGTATAGTCGTTGTCCTGTGGAATGGCGTAGCGATATTCGAGGTTCTGGATCTTCTTGAAGAATTCGATGGAGCCGCGCCCGCTGATGCCCGCGGTTTCCAGGAAGCGCGCGCCGGCCTGGTCGGTACGGCTCTCCTGCTGCCGGCTGAAGGCGAGGAAGGTGCCGACCGACGCGCGCTGGCCAAGCCCCAGAAGGCCGACACCCGCTTCGCCTGCACCCATGGCGATGGCGGCGCCGGCGGCCAGCAGCGACAGGATCGAGATGCCGGTCGCCGCCTTGAAGCCTTCACCGAAGCGAACGGAGTGCCCGCCGGCGATATGACCCATTTCGTGCGCGACGATGCCTTGAATCTCGTTGGCTGTATCGGCTTGCAATATCGTTCCGGAATGAATGTAGATGCGCTGCCCGCCCGCAACGAAGGCATTGAGGCTGGGATTGTTGATCAGCACCATTTCCAGATTGCGCGGATCGAGCCCCGCCGCCTCGGCGATCGGTGCGGCCAGACGGTTGAGCCAGGCTTCGGTTTCCGCATCGCGCAGGATCGACTGCGCATAGACGGGCCGGACCGCCATGAAGACGGCCGCGAGCATCAGGAGGATCGTGCGAAACGCGCGCATCGTCTGTCCATACTAACGTCGCGTGAACGCGGTGTGAAACCCTGATACGGGTTGAGCATAGGCGCGTCACCCGGAGCTCCGGTTCCGGTCTGATCCTTCGACAGGCTCAGGATGAGCGGGTTTATGTGGCCCAATGATCCTTCGACGGGCTCAGGGTAAGCGGATGCTAGGAGGCGGAATCTAAAACGCCGCTCACCCTGAGCTCGTCGAAGGGTCATCCTGAACCTGTAGAAGGGTCAGTCTGAGTCCGTCGAGGGCCCCGCCAGCGCTTCGGCAAAGGCGCGCGGATCGAAGGGCCGCAGATCGCCCAGTTGCTCCCCGACCCCGATCGCATGCACGGGCAGCTTCGACCGGTCCGCCGCCGCTACCAGCACGCCGCCGCGCGCGGTGCCGTCCAGCTTGGTCATGACGAGACCGGTGACGCCCGCGACCTCCTTGAACACGTCGATCTGCGACAGCGCATTCTGGCCCGTCGTCGCGTCCAGCACCAGAACGACGTCGTGCGGTGCGGATTCCATGCGCCGCTTCAGGACGCGCTTTACCTTGGCGAGCTCGTCCATCAGCCCGGCCTTGTTCTGCAGGCGGCCTGCCGTGTCGATGATCAGGACGTCGGTGCCGATCTCCCACGCCTTCGTCAGCGCATCATAAGCGAGGCTGGCCGCATCGCCGCCCACCTTGCCCGATATGGTGTCGACGCCCAGGCGCCCGCCCCAGATCTCCAGCTGCTCGATGGCGGCGGCCCGGAACGTGTCGCCGGCCGCCAGCATGACGCGGTAATCCTGTTCCTGATAAAGGTGCGCGAGCTTCGCGATGGTCGTCGTCTTGCCCGATCCGTTGACGCCGACGACCAGGATCGTGTGCGGGCGCGGAAAGGCGGTGATGTCGAGCGGCCTCGCGACCTTCGTCATGACCGCTTCCACCTCATCGGCCACCAGAGTCTTGACGTCGGCGTCGGTCACTTCGCGGTCGTATTTTTCCGCCGCCAGCTTCGCCGTGATGCGCGCGGCCATGGCCGGGCCGAGGTCGCTGGCGATCAGCGCGTCCTCGATCTCTTCCAGCAGCTCGTCGTCCAGCGGTCGCCGCGACAGGGCGGCGAGATTGTCGCTGAGCTTGCCCGACGACAGGCCGAGCCCCGAGCGCAGCCGCGCCAGAAAACCGGATTTCGGGGTCGGGGTGTCGGAAGGAGTTTCAGTCATTCGCCTCTTCTTTCCCCTCTCCTTCGGGGGAGGGGCAGGGGTGGGGTGCGAGCGTCAGCGAGCGTCCGAACCGTTGCCAGAAGACCGCGAATGCGGCCATGTTTGCAGCGCCCTAGCGAGCGCGTCCGCATCCCTACCTATCCGCTGAAGAGGAGGGGAAGAAAAAGTTCTGTCAGTCCATCCGCGCCGTCAGCTTTCCGTCGCGCAACCCGGTCACGGCGGCGTCCACGATCTCGCCTCGCGCCGCCGCTCGCGCAAGCATGACGGGCGCGAACGCATCCGTATGCCCGCTCGTGCCGTCACCTTCGACCAGTACGCGCTGATATTTTCCCACGAGCCCTGTGTACCAGCGGTCCCGCCGTGCCGCCGCCGCTTCGCGCAGGCGGGCCGCCCGCGCCTTGCGTACGGCCATCGGCACCTGCGGCATGCGCGCGGCGGGGGTGCCGGCGCGTGCCGAATAGGGAAACACGTGTGCGAAGACGATATCGCATTCATCGATCAGTCTGACGCTGTTTTCGAACATTGCGTCCGTTTCCGTCGGAAAGCCGGCGATGATGTCGGCGCCGATGGCGATCTCCGGCCGCGCCGCCTTCATCTTCCGAACGAGGTCGATGGCGTCGGCGCGGCGGTGGCGCCGCTTCATCCGCGTCAGGATCATGTCGTCGCCGGCCTGCAGGCTGAGATGCAGATGCGGCATCAGCCGCGTTTCATGCGCGATCAGATCGGCCAATTCCTCGTCCACCTCCGCGACGTCGAGCGAGGAAAGCCGCAGGCGCGGCAGATCCGGCACCAGCTTCAGGACACGCGCGACCAGGCCGCCGAGCGTCGGCGCACCGGGCAGGTCGGGACCATAGCTTGTCAGGTCGACGCCCGTCAGGACGATTTCCCGCACGCCCATCGCGACCAGCGCGCGCACCTCCTCCACGACGCGGCCGGCGGGCACGCTGCGCGCATTGCCGCGGCCATAGGGAATGATGCAGAAGGTGCAGCGATGGTCGCAGCCATTCTGGATCTCGACAAAGGCGCGCGTCGTGGTTTCGGGGGCCGCCGCCGGGACCAGATGCGGCGCGACCTGTCTGACGCGCATGATGTCGGAGACGATATCGCCGTCCGCCGCCTCCCGCGCCCAGGCAGAGGGATTCAGCTTTTCCACATTGCCGACGACGCGCGCGACCTCCGGCATGGCGCGGATGCCTTCGGGATCGATCTGCGCCGCGCAGCCGGTGACCGCGATGCGCGCGCCCGGCCGTTCGCGCTTCAGCCGGCGGATGGTCCGCCGCGTCGTTCGCACGGCCGCATCGGTCACCGCGCAGCTATTGACGATGATCAGGTCGCTATCGTCGGGGACCAGCGCGCGCATGGCCTCGCCCTCGCGGATATTCAGCCGGCAGCCGAGATTGACGATCTCGGCGCTCACAGCGCGATCTCGCCGGTAAAGGCGATCTCCGCCGGGCCGGACATCAGGATGTGGTCATCCGCACGCCAGTCGATGTCGAGCGGTCCGCCCGGCAATGTCACGCGCACCTGCCGCCCGGTCAGCCGCCGCCGCGCTGCCGCGACCGCTGCCGCGCAGGCGCCGGTACCGCAGGCCTGCGTCAGACCCGCGCCGCGCTCCCAGACGCGAAGGGTTAGCGCGTCCGCCGCCGTCACTTCGGCTACGCCCACATTGACGCGCTCGGGGAACAGGGGGTCGGTCTCGATCTCCGGCCCCAGCCGCGCCAGATCGACCGCGTCCGCCTCATCGACGAAGAAGACGATGTGGGGATTGCCGACATTGACCGCCGCCGGCGCCGAAAGATCCTCCCAGCCGACCGGCATGGACAGCGTGTCCATGGCATAGGCGAGCGGGATCGCGTCCCAGTCGAAGCGCGGCACCCCCATGTCGACCGCGGCCGCCGCGCCGTTCGCCCGGCCTTCTAGAATGCCCGCCAGGGTTTCG